>CALQKQ020000089.1 GCA_943331195.2 Akkermansia muciniphila
CGCAGGGGAGTTTGCATGGTGGGGTGAAGTATGGGTTGGATGGGTCGTCGCGGGAGATTGCGGAGCGCTTGCGGGGATTGCCGCCGGTGTGGCAGGGGTGTTTGGCGGGGGCGGGGGAGCCGTCGTTAGCTGGGGGGCGGATTTTGTCGCGGTGTCAGCATTTGTGGGCGGCGGATTCGTGGTTGGCGAAGGTGGGGGCGACGGTGGGGGTGCGGGCGATGCAGGGGGAGGTGCGGAAAGTGGAGCGGGAGGGCTGGCCGGAGGCGCTGCGGGAGGGGGGGCATCGGGGTTCGGTGTATGTTTTAGAGGAGACGGTGATTGAGGTGAGGTCGGTGTTGGCGGCGTTGGCGGAGCCGGTGCGGGGGCGGATTTTTCGGGGGGAGATTGATCAGTATGAGTCGGCGGTCGGGGGAGGTTTGGCGGGGGTGTGGTGTGGGGGGCAGCGGTTTGCGGCGGACGTTTTTGTGTTTACGGCGGCGACGGGGAATGAAGTGGCAGCGGCGGCGGGGGGGTTTGGAGGGGGAGTGGCGCAGCGGCGGCCGCTGAAGCAGGTGATGGTGCGGGGACGGTTGCCGCAATTGTATGGGCATTGTGTGGCGGCGACGCCGAAGCCGGTGGTGACGATCACGTCGCATCCCCTGGGCGAGGAGATGGTGTGGTATTTGGGAGGCGGGGTGGCGGAGGAGGCCACGGGGATGTCAGATGGGGAGGCGCTGCGCCATGCGCGGAAGAAGTTGGAGGTGCTGTTTCCGGGGTATGGGTGGGGTGGGTTGTCGTGGGCGTGTTGGCGGGTGGACCGGGCGGAGCCGAGTGCGGCGAGTCGCTTGCCGGATGGGCCGGCGCTGGTGGAACGTGGGGGCACGGCGGTGGCGTGGCCGAGCAAGCTGGTGTATGCGCCGACCTTGGCGGATGAGGTGCTGGGATTTGTGGCGCGGCGGGTGGCACCTGGAGGGGGTGAAGGGGAGGCGGTGCCGTTGCCCTTGGCGGAGCTGGGGCGGTATCCTTGGGAAACGGCGGACTGGCAGAGCCTTTAAAAAAGATGAATGTGCTTCCACGATTTCCCTTGGGCGAGACGGGGCTGCGGGCGGCGCCGTTGGGCTTGGGCACGGTGAAATGGGGGCGGAATGAGGGCTTGAAGCATGGGGCCTTTGCCTTGCCGGAGGAGGCGACATGCTTGGGCTTGCTGGAGGCGGCGGAAGCGGCCGGGGTGAATCTGGTGGATGTGGCTCCGGCCTATGGGTTTGCCGAGGAGCGCTTGGGTAGGTTATTGATAGGGAGGCGCGACCGATTTTTGTTATTCAGCAAAGTGGGGGAGGCGTTCCACCAAGGCGAGTCGAGCTGGGATTTTAGTGCGGAGCACACCCGGCGGAGTGTGGAGGAGAGTTTGCGCCGCTTGCGCACGGATTATTTGGATGGGGTGTTGCTGCACTGTCCGCGGGAGGATGTGGGGGCGATCTGTGACACGCCGGCTTTGGAGGTGCTGCAGGGCTTGAAGGCTGAGGGGAAAATCCGGGCGGTGGGGGTTTCGAGCATGAGCCTGGAGGGGGGGATGGCGGCGGTGGAGCGCTGCGATGTGTTGATGGTGGCGTGGAATATTGGCTTTCGGGAGCAGGAGGCGGTGATTGTGGCGGCGGCGGCGGCGGGGAAGGGGATTTTGTTGAAGAAGGTGTTGTCCTCGGGGGATTTGAGTGGGCCGCCGCCGCCGGAGGGGTGGAGTGCGGCGGAGCATCGCCTGCGGGCGGCCTGGGCTTTGCCGGGGCATCCGGTGGTGATCGCGGGGACGATTGCGCCAGGGCATTTGGCGGAGAATCTGGCGGCGGCGGGGATGGCCTAGGGCGCGCCTAGCTTTTTTTAAGGCTAGGATGGCAAGGAGGATGTGGCGGGCGACGGGGCGGCGAGGGCGCGGACTTCGTCGTAGCAGTCTTCGAGGCGGGCGATGCTGGAGGGGAGGCCGAAGTGTTGGCGGACGCTGTGGGCGGCGGCTTGGGAAAAGCTAGCGAGTTGGGCGGGATGGCGAAGGAGCGATAGGATGGCGTCGGCTAGTTCGCGGGGGGAGCGCTCGGGGACGAGGAGACCGTCGTGGCCGTGGGTGACGGCTTCGGGGATGCCGCCGTGGTGGGTGGCGACGACGGGGAGGCCGGTGGCCATGGCTTCGAGCATGGAATTGGGGATGCCTTCTTGGTCGGCGAGGTCGGTGAGTTCGCTGGGGTGGAGGAAGAGGTGAGCGCGCTGGAATTCGCGGAGGAGGCTGGGTTGGTCCATCCAGCCGAGGACTTCGACGTTGGGCTGGAGGCCGAGGGCGTCGCGTTGGGCGAGGAAGGATTCTTTGATGGGGCCGGAGCCGCAGACGACGAACTTGAGGTGGGGGAAGTGCGGGACGACGAGGCGGAGGGCTTCGAGGGTGGTGAAGAGGCCTTTTTTGGGGATGAGGCGGCAGGCTTGGACGAGGCGCCAGGCGCCGTCTTCTGGGGGGGTGCGGGAGGCGGGGGGGAAGGCGTCGAGGGGAATGGGGGTGTGATTGAGGCGGAGTTTTTCTGGGGGGCAGCCGAGGGCTTTGAGGCCGTCGAGGAGGGAGTGGCTGCGGGCGAGGATGAGGTGGGCGTGGGCGAAGACGCGCTTGAGGTTGGCGACGTAGGTGGGGTCGCTGGTGAATTTGACGAGGTCGACGCCGTGGAAGGAGACGAGGAAGGGGCCGCCCCAGGCGAGGAGCATGTCGAGGTATTTGACGGCTTTGTGGCCGTAGTAGACGTGGACGAGGGCGGGGTTAGCGGCGCGGAGGAGGTCGGGGAGATTGTAGGGATAATAGGCAGGGCTGCTGGTGATGCAGCGGGGAGGGGGCCACTGTTTGACGACGTGTTTATACCAGAAGCGGAGGAGGAAATTGCCTTTGGGGCGGGGGCGCAGGCGGCGCTCCATCACGGTGACCCTGGGGAAAGGGAAGCGGTCGGGGTGCTGGAGTTGTTCGGTGAGGACGGAGTTATGGTAGCGCTGGAGGTGGACGGCTTGGCGGTAGATGCTCTGCATTTCGGGCTTCAGCCAGGTTCCGCAGAGGCTAACCAATCCGGGCAGGGCGGGAGGTGCGGCAGCTGGGGAGGGAAGCTCGGACATGGTAGCAAAGGCAGTGGGGGGAAGAGGGTTAGGGCTTTTTCCAGAGATAGAGCCAGCGTTCGCTGACGGCCTGGCCGTCGGGGTTTTGCAATTCGCAGGTGAGGTCGATGTCGCGAAGGTCGGCGGGGGGTTCGAGGACGAAGAAGGCGCGGAGCATTTGGGGCATGTGGATTTCGGGGCGGCGCCCGAGGCCGAGGGGGAGGCTATCGACGTGAGCCATGCTGAGGTCGGTGAGGCCGACGTGGACTAACTTGATGGCGGGGTTGTTGGTGGTGACGACGGGGTGGAAGGATTTGGGGTCCTCCCACGGGGCTTGGGCGACTTTGGTTTCGGGGAGGAGGGGCTTGGCGAAGTCGATGCTGAAGAGGAGTTGCTCGGGGCGCTGCACGGGGTGGCCGTAGTGGGTGTCCTTGACGGCGAAGCGGCCGGAGGGGGCGGGATCGCGCTGCCAGATGAGGCGGTATTTAAAAGCGTAGGGTTTGCCGACTTCGGGTAGGGGATCGGGCTGCCAGAGGAGGATGACGTTGTCGCTGGTCTCATCGGCGGTGGGCATTTCGATGAGGTGGAGCTGGCCTTGATCAAAACCGGTGAGGGGTTCGACGCGGACGCTAGGGCGGTCGTGATAGTGGGCCTCGAGGTCTTGATAGGACTGGAATGAGCGGTCGCGCTGGAGGAGGGACCAGGACTGGGGTTTATCCAAGGAGAAGACGCAGTGGCGGAACTGGTCGGGGGAGTGGTCGAGGGGGCGGAAGTGGAGGGCACCGGAGGCGAGTTCCATGAGGAGGCCGTCGCTGTCGTGGACTTCGGGGCGGAAATCGTAGGGTTTGGGGTGGGTGAGTTCGCCGAACCAGAACATGCTGGAGAAGGGGGCGAGGCCGAGTTGTTTGACGGGCTGGCGGAGGGTGATTTCGGCTTCGATTTCCATCAGGGTTTCGGCACCTGGGGTGATGGTGAACTGGAAGGCGCCGGAGACGCTGGGGCCGTCGAGGAGGGCCCAGGTGGTGAGGGTTTTGGCGTTGGGTTCGGGGGTTTTGAGCCAGAAGCTTTGGAATGCGGGGAACTCTTCGGGGACGCCGGGGAGGCCGCTGTTGAGGGAGAGTCCGCGGGCGGAGAGGCCGTAGGGGGTTTTGGCGGGGATGGAGCGGAAGTAGCTGGCACCGAGGAAGACGAGGAACTCGTCCATGTAGTCGGGGGAGTTCAGGGCGGTGCGGGCGCGCCAACCGGCGTAGCCAGGAGGGGAGGGGATGCCGTTGGGGACCTGCTGCTTGCCGTAGTCGAAGAGGCTGCGGTCAAAGAAGAGCGGTTTGGTTTCGGCGCCGTCCACTTCATAGAGTTGGACGCATGTTTTGGCGGTCCAGCCGGGGTGGAAAAAGTCGATGGAGAAGGGCTTTTGATCGGCGGCCCAGAGGCCGTCCTCCCGCTTGAAGCGGATGTCGCGGTGTTGGTCGTAGGTGAGGTTTTTCCAAAAATCCGCGAGATCGTCGGCGGGGGGGGCGAAGGGCGCGGCGGCGCGTTCCCTGGCCAAGGCGCGGACTTTTTCGAAGGAAAAGTCCTCGGCCATGGCGACGGTGAAGCAGAGAAGAACCGCAGTGGCGGAAAGGAGGACGCGGATCATGGACGACGGGGGACGATGCCCGAGGGCACGATTAAGCGATTCGTTCCACGATGCAATTGCGTTCCGCAGCCTCTCAAGGGCTGGGGATGGGCCATGCTGAGGAGGGAGCGCTCCGCGCGGTTGGGCTGAACGGGGGGATCCTAGCTTGACCGGTCGGCGGCGTGCTAGGGAAGGCTCCTGCCGGGTGCGGGCGCGGGGAGGGGGGCGGTCCAAGCGATGGCAGGTGCCACTGGAGATGGGGCGGCGCACGATTTTGCGACCCAAAGCGAGGTGGTTACAGGCGGAGAGTCAAAGGCGCTGCCCTAGCTCAAAAGGGGCGCTTTGAAAGAGGACTGCGGAAGCGGGCCTGAGGCTTGTGTCTATGAATGAGGAGATTCCCCTGACGAGAGTGGTCATCGGCCAGGGGATCGCCGCCGGTGAAAAAAGGCGTGAGAGTACCTTCCAGACTGGAGGGGGAAAGCGCCCCAGGGGGCAGCCCCCTGGGGTTGGCCTGGTCAGAGAGTTAGGTGGGGCATTTAGGATTAATGGCCTAGCATCCAGGGTCTAGCGGTGGCTTTGCCAGCTTGGAGGGGGCCCCATTTGGTGTTTTTGATGCGCTTGGGTTTGATGGAGGTGGTGGGGCCGCAGCCACAGCCGCTGCCGCATTGATGGCTGGTGCTGACGCGGGGTTGATGGCGGCTGCGTTCATTGGTGGCGAAGGCCTTGCGTCGCTGGGGGCTCATGAGGGACAAGGCGGGAGCCAGGATGACCCGGGAGGCTTTTTGTTTGCAATCGGGGCAAGGGGCGGCGGCGTTGCGGCGGGCCATGGGGCGGAGCAGGCGGAAATCCCCGCAGGCGGAACAGGTGTAATCGTAAAGAGGCATAACAAGACGGCTTTGCAAGATAGGGCGGTCATGCCGGGAGCAGGGCAGGGCGGTCTGCTCCCGGCAAGGAGGGGGTGAGCCGGTTATTTTCTCACGGCGGCGAGGTCGCTGGTGGAGGGGATTTTGACGATGGGGCCGTTGCCGTTGGGAGTGATATCGAAGTCAAAGATTTCCGTAGGCAGCCACAGCGTGGCACAGGCATTGGGAATATCGACGATGCCACTGATGTGTCCCTCGACGGGCGCGGTGCCGAGAATGGCATAGGCCTGCTCGCCGGTGAATCCGAATTTCTTCATGTATTCAATGGCGTTCAAACAAGCCATGCGATAGGCGACGTGGGGATCGAGGTAATATTGTTTTCCTTTTTCGTCGACGGAGATGCCTTCGAAGATGATGTGTTTATTATAATTTGGGGTGAGCGGGCTGGGCATGAAGAGGGGATTGCGGATGGCGTATTTGTCCATGCCACCCTTGATGATGCTGACGCGAAGGTCGAGGAAGCCGGCCATTTCGATGGCGCCGCAGAAGGTGATTTCCCCATCGCCTTGGCTGAAGTGGATATCTCCCATGGAGAGGCCGCCATCTTTGACGTAGACGGGGAAATAGACTTTGGAACCGCGGGTGAGGTTTTTAATGTCGCAATTGCCGCCGTGTTCGCGGGGGGGAACCGTGCGAGCGGCTTCGGCAGCGGCGTTGTCGCGGTCGGTCCCGGTCATCCGGCCCATGTGGGCGGTGGGGGCGTAGGGGAGGGCGCAGAGGGCGGGGACGCGCTCGGGGTGGGTGTCGAAGAGCTCCTTTTCGCGGGAATTCCAGGTGCGGAGCATTTCCTTGCTGGGGAGGCATCCGATCAAGCCGGGGTGCATGATGCCGGCGAATTCGACGTGGGGGATGTGGCGTGAGGACGTGTAGATGCCGTGAAAGTCCCAGCAGGCCTTGCGGGCGTCGGGGTAGTGTTCGGTGAGGAAGCCGCCGCCATTCGACTTAGCGAAGAGGCCGGTGAAGCCCCAATCGGATTCCGCTAGGGTTCCAATATCGAGAATTTCCACCACGAGGAGATCGCCGGGTTCGGCGCCTTCCACGCCGATGGGGCCGCTGAGGTAGTGGACCTTGGAGAGGTCGACGACTTCGATGTCTTTGGCGTCGTCGTCATTTTTGATTTGGCCGCCGGTCCAGTCGATGCATTCGACGCGGAACTCGTCACCGGGTTTGACGTAAGCGACCATGGGGAGGTCGGGGTGCCAGCGGTTGTGAAGATAGTCTTGTGATTCAGGGGTGGCGGAGAGGTCAACTTTGATGAGGGTTTTCATAGGTGGTGTGGTGGTTGGTGGTGGTGAACAAATGGGGGTGTGGTTAGACGGAGAGCATGACTTTGATGTTGTCGCAGGTATCGAGGACAAAACTGAGGACTTGCTCGCTGACGACGATGGTTAGTTTTTTCATGTCGCGGATTTCGCGCAGGCTCCGGGAGATGTCCTTGATGATGGAGGGTTGGATGCCCTCGGTGGGTTCGTCGAGGAGGAGCACGGAGGGATTGGTCATGAGGGCGCGGCCAATGGCGAGCTGTTGTTGTTGGCCGCCTGACAAGTTGCCGCCTTGGCGTTTTTTCATATCCCGGAGCACGGGGAAGAGGGCATAGATCTCGTTGACGGCGTCCTCGCTGACCTTGCCGGAGACCCCGGAAATGAGGTTTTCATAGACGGTGAGGTAGGGGAAAATCATGCGGCCCTGAGGCACAAAGGCGACGCCGGAGGCGACCCGGCGGTGGGGGGGCTGGCCGGTGATTTCCTTGTCTTGCAAATGAATGCTGCCGCTGCGGGTAGGGATCATGCCGATGAGGGCGCGAAAGAGGGTGCTTTTGCCCATGCCATTGCGTCCGACGATGCCGAGGATTTCACCTGGTGCGGCGCTGAAGCTGAGGTCGGGAATGACGAGACTTTGGCCGTAGCTGACGGCGAGGTTTTTCACGGAAATCATAAATGGTAGCGTTAGTGGCCGATATATACTTCGATGACTTTGGGGTCGTTAGAGACCTTCTCCATGGAGCCTTCCGAGAGGATTTGGCCGAGGTGCATGACGGTGACGCGGTCGGCAATTTCCCGGACAAAGTCCATGTCGTGTTCGATGACGATGACGGAGCGGTTGGTGCTGATGCGGCGGATTAGGGCGGCGGTTTCGGTGCGTTCGCGGACGCTCATGCCGGCGACGGGTTCATCGAGCATGATGATTTCGGGGTCTTGCATGAGAAGCATCCCGATTTCGAGCCACTGTTTTTGCCCGTGGCTGAGGATGCCGGCTTCGGTGTCCAAGTGGTCCTGCAAGCCGATCTGGGTGGCGATGGCATGGATTTGAGCTTGGATGGCGGGGGTGCGGCGGAAGAGGAGGCAGCGGAAGATGCTGCGGCCGGAAGGGTGGGAGATTTCCAGGTTTTCGAGAACCGTTAGGTTTTCGTAAATGGAAGGGTTTTGGAATTTCCTGCCGATGCCGGCGCGGACGATGCGGTATTCGCGCAGGCCCCTCATTTCACGGCCTTTGAATTTGACCTTGCCGCTGGTGGCTTTGGTTTTGCCACAGATCAGGTCGAGGACGGTAGTTTTGCCTGCGCCATTGGGGCCGATGATGACATGAACGCTGTGGGCATTGAGGTAGAAATTGAAACCATCGACGGCTTTGAAGCCATCAAAGGAGACGCCGAGGTCTTCGATTTCGAGAACGTAATCGTTGCGGGTGCTCATTTGGCGGAGGGGCTGGCAGGGGTGATGGAGGGATCAGAGGGGGCGTTACTGCGACCGGGGAGGAGGCGGTTGAGGAGGGAGGAGGCGCGGTATTTGAGGGTGTCCCACTTGGAGAAGAGACCGGCGAGACCGTCAGGAAAGAACATGACGACGGCGATGAAGGTGCCGCCCATGAGGTAGAGCCAGAGGTCTGGGTAGGCTTCGGAGAAGGCTGATTTTCCGAAGTTGACGAGGAGGCAGCCGACCATGGCACCGACGACGGAGAGGCGGCCGCCGACGGCGGCAAAGATGACCAATTCGATGGAGGGGACGATGCCGATGAGGGAGGGGGACATGAAGCCGACTTGGAGGACAAAGAGGGCGCCGCCCAATCCGGCGAGCATGGCGGCGAGGGTGAAGGTGAAGGTCCGGATCATGGCGACGTCGTAGCCGGAAAAGCGGACCCGTTCTTCTTGGTCCCGCACGGCCATGAGAACTCTACCAAAGCGGGTGTTGATGATGTATTTAGCGAGGAGGGCGCAGCTCAAGAGCAGGCCGACACAGAGAAAATAGAGGACGTGCTGAGCGTGTTCGGAACGGATATCCCAACCCAGGAGGGTGCGGAGGTCGGTGATGCCGTTGCGGCCGCCGGTGTAGCCCTGATTTCCGTCAATGCCGAGGGAGAGGATCAGAGCGATGGCTTGGGTGATGATGGCGAAGTAGACGCCGCCGACGCGGCGGCGGAACATGGCCCAGCCGATGAGGAACGCGACGAGGCCGGGAAGGATGAAAATGGAGAGGACGGTGAAAGGAAAGCTGCGGAAGGGTTCCCAAAAAGTGGGCAGTTGGGTGATCTGGTTCCAGTCCATGAAGTCTGGAATGCCTGGGGTGGATTGAATGGCGGTGCTAACGGGATCTGAGGCTTCCAATTTTAAGAACATAGCCATGCAATAGCCGCCTAATCCGAAGAAGACGCCCTGGCCGAGGCTGAGGATGCCGCAGCGGCCCCAGAGGAGCACAAGGCCGATGCCGACGAAGCCGTAGCTCAGGTATTTACCGACGAGATTCAGTCGGAAAACCGGCAAAGCGATGGGGAGGACCACCAGAATGAGAAGCGCAAAGCAGGCGAAGGAAAGCGCTTCACCGCGGGTTTTGAAAAGGGTTCGCAACATAGCCATGAAAATAGAAGGAAGGGGTGGAAGAAGGGGGGCTTAGTGGCCGCGGACTTTGCTAGGGAAGAGGCCCTGAGGGCGGAACATGAGGGCGACGACAATGACCAGGAGGGTGGCGACCTTGCCTTTGGTGCCTTCGAGGAAGAACTCGAGAATGGATTGGGCCTGGGCGATGCCGAAGGCGGAGGCGACGCAGCCCAACATGTTAGCGGCTCCGCCGAAAACGACGACGAGGAAGGCATCGACGATGTAGCGGCTGCCGCTGTCGGGGCCGGTGGATCCGATGGTGGTGAAGGCGGCGCCGGCGATGCCGGCGATGCCGCAGCCGAGGGAGAACGCGAGGCGGTCGACTTTGCTGGTATTGATGCCGACGGCGCTGCTCATTTTGCGATTTTGCACGGTGGCGCGGAGGCGGAGTCCGAACTTGGACCGATACATGAAGAGGATCATGATCAGGGTCACGAAGAGGGCGAGACAAAGGACAAAGACCCCGTTGATGGGAATATCGAGACCTTCTTTGATCTGAAAAGAACCCATCAACCATTCGGGAAGCGTGGGGGTAACTTCTCTGGCGCCGAAGAGGGAGCGGTAGGTTTGTTGCATGATGAGGCTAAGGCCCCAGGTGGCGAGGAGGGTATCGAGGGGGCGGTGGTAGAGATGTCGGATCATGAGATACTCGACGAGGGCCCCGACGAGGGCGCAGATGAGGAAAGCGATGCCGATGGCAAAGACAAAATAGTAGGGGCCGAACGCGGGGGCGTAGGTTTCGGTGAGGCTGGAGCAAAAATAGACGGTATAGGCTCCGAGAGCCATGAACTCTCCATGGGCCATATTGATGACGCCCATCTGGCCGAAAATGAGGGCGAGGCCGAGGCCCATCAGCAGCAGCACGCTGAAGAGGCTGAGACCTGAAAAGCCCTGCATCATGAAGATATTTTGCAGTTCTTCGGTGGTGTATTCGCTAAACATGCGTGGGAGAGGTGGAAAAGAGGTGGGAGAGAAAGGGAAGGAGGGGGGGAGCCGGCGGGAAGCGGGGC
>CALQKQ020000090.1 GCA_943331195.2 Akkermansia muciniphila
CCTCCATCATGGCCTTGAATTCGCCCATGACCCCTAACAGCTCTGCGGGGGATAAGTGGCGAAACCATTGCTGGAGAACCGCGAGCCGCTCCAGGGAATCGGGTAGGGTCAGAATCTGGCGCAAGGTCTGAGCGGTATCCGCGCCCTGCGGCAGCCGCAGCGCGCGCGCCGCTTGTTGCAGGGCGGAGGCACCCAGCGGGGATGGGGCGCGTCCGGCCGCTGCGGTCGTCGGCGAGGGGGTTCCCGCCAAAGGCTTGACCGCCTCCTCGTGGGGTCGACCTGCGAGGTCGCCGCCGATAGCGCCTAACAGCAGAGCGGAGCCGCTCGGAAGCCAGCGGCGCGGGGAGAGGAAGGTTGGTTTCATGGGCACGAGCTTGGCTCTATTCTCCGGCCGCCCGGCCGCTCGCGCCAACCCAATAAAAAGGATGCCGAAAAGCGCTGCCTGGCTGCTCCGAGGGCGCGGCTTCCCCGATCGGCCGCACCAGGTCCGCGCTCGCGATCGATTCCACGGCGCCCCCATCCCGCCGCAGTAGGAGTTCCCCGGCGGGCCCCAGTCCGCACACCACGCCCTCCACGACGTGGCCGGCTGCCGTCAATTGCACCCGCCGCTGCGCCAGCCAACTGCGCTCCCAGGCCTCGCCTAGCAGCGCCGGAAAATCCGCCGTCGCCGCCGCGATGCGCTGCTCCAAGGCGCGGAGGTAGTCGATCACAAAGCGGGTGCGGTTCACCGTCAGCCCGCCGCGCTCCATCCACAGCGAGGTCGCGGTGGGGCGCAGGTCCTCGGGAAAATCCGTCGGTGCCAAGTTCAGGTTGAAGCCGGTCCCGATGACCACGTGCCCGCCGGCGGCGGCCCAGGCGCTTTCCACGAGGATGCCGGCTACTTTTCGCCCGGACAAATAGAGGTCGTTGGGCCACTTCACCTCAGCCGAGGCCGCTAGGCCGGGCACTCCATCCAGGGCGTCGCAGCCCGCCAAAGCCGCAGCGAGAGTTAGGCGCGACCAATGCTCCGGCGGCAGCGCCGCGCTGGGGCGACAGAGCACCGAGACCAGCGCGTTGCGCCCGGCCGGGGAAACCCAGCGGGCCCCGCGCCGCCCCCTTCCCGCGGTTTGTTCGTCCGCGAGCACGGCGGTGCGGTCGGGCGCGCCTTGTGCGGCGAGGCGGCGGGCCTCGTCATTGGTCGAGCTAGTGCAGTCTAGGCAAAGCAAGGTCCAGCCTGGCAGGGCCGCGCGCAGCGCCGCCGCATCCAGGGGATCGGAAAAACCGGTGCCGTCGGCATCCATCAGAAGTCCGTCCCGCTAAAGTCCAGCGACAGGTCGAGGGCCCGCACCGAATGCGTCAGGGCACCGGAGCTGATGAAGTCCACGCCGGTGGCGGCGATGGCGGGAAGGCGCTCCAGGGTGATGCCTCCGCTGGCTTCTAGTTTCACGCCGCTGCCCCGCGCCAGGGCGACGCATTGGCGCATTTCTTCCAAGCTCATGTTGTCTAGCAAGATGAAGGAGACCCCGTGGAGGGTGAGGAAGTCGCGCACTTGGTCCACCGTGTCCGCTTCCAATTCCACTTTCATGCCGGGATGGGCGGCGTGGAGGGCGGCGATGCCCGCCTGCAATCCGGCGAGGCCGCCGGCTTTGGGCAGGTGGTTGTCCTTGACCATGGCCATGTCGTAGAGGCCAAGGCGGTGGTTGGTGCCGCCGCCGGCGCGCACTGCGGCCTTTTCGAGCCAGCGCCAACCCGGCGTCGTCTTGCGGGTGTCTAACAGTTGAGTCCCGCTGCCCGCCACCGCCTGCACATAGGCCGCTGTCTGGGTGGCGATGCCGCTGAGCCGCTGCAAAAAATTCAGCGCGGTGCGCTCGGCGGTCAGGATCGACCGCGCCGGACCGTCCAATGCGAACACGACGTCGTTCGGCGCGAGGCTCTCGCCGTCGCGGCGCTGCCGCGCGACGTGAATCGCTGGGTCCACCGCGCGGAACACGGCCTCAGCCACGGCCACGCCTGCCAGGATGCCGGCTTCTTTGGCGCGGATCGCGGCATGAGCTTGCGCCTCGGCGGGGACAAAATAGTGCGCCGTGACATCGCCTGGACCGACATCTTCTTTGAGGGCCAGGCGGATCAAGTGGTGAACTTCAGCGGGCAATTCCATGGGCCACGATGCCTCGCGCCAACGGCCCGCGCAAGCTGGCAGCACCCCTCAAAAAGCAGCCTGCAGGCCCACCAGGAGGGCCCTTCCTTCGCTGGGCGCGATGTCTTTCAGGAAGGAGGTGTGCTGCCGGGCCTCGGCGTTTAATAGATTCGATGCCCGCGCAAAGAGATCCACCGTGAGCGGCCCCTCTAGCAGGCGATAGCTCAAGCCGAGGTGGAGCAAGAAGGAGGCGTCGGTGGGCAACTCGAAGTCCGCCGTGCGCTGCTGCGCCGCCGCAAACTGCCCTTCCAAGCGGCCGGTGAAGCGCGCCGTCTTCACGATCAAGGCGGCAGAGGTGCGGAACGGCGGCATCCGCGGCAGCGCTCCCCCCGCGCCGCGTTGCCGGGCATCGACGTAGTCCGCCTGCCACTGCAGATCGAGGCGCGGGCCCGCTGCTGGTGCCGCCGACGCTTTCCCGGCAGGCTGCTGGCCCTCTCCTGCGGGGGAAGCGGCCGCGCTTGGCTCCGGTCCTAGCAAATGCAGGGTGGCCTCCACTTCTCCGCCCGTGAAATGGGCCGGCACCGCCTCGTAGGCGTAGATGGGCAACTCCGACCACGCGCCATCTTCTTCAAAGGCATATCCCTCGCCCGTGGGGAAGAGGCCGATGTAGTTTTCAAAGCGGTTGTGAAAGGCGCTCAGGCTGCCGGTGACCCACCCGCTCGACTTGCGCAGAGTTAGGTCAAAGCCCAAGGACCGCTCCAGTTCCAGTCCCGGGTCGCCCCGCTCATAGGCCCCGGTAGCCAGGTGCGGTCCGTCCGCTAACAGTTCTACATAGGTCGGAGCGCGCTGGGTCAGGGCGGTTTGGAAGGCCAAGCTGTAGTCCTGCGGCAGGCTCCACACCGCCCCGGCGGAGCCGCTCAAGGCCCCGAAGGCCTGATCGCGGGCGCCCTCGACCAAGGGGCCTGGGCGCACTTCGCTGTGATCGAAGCGCAGGCCCATTTGCCAGCGCAGATCTCCCTGCACGACTTCTTCAAAGAGAAATGCCGCGTGGCTTTCATTTTCCACGGCAGGCAAAAAGGCCTCTGCGCCCAGGGCGGAAAAGTCGCTGTGGTTGGCTTGATAGCCCAGGGCCCCCTCAAACGGCCCGAGCTTCTCATGGCGCAACTCCACCCGGGCGTCGTAGCCCTCAATCAAAAAGACCGTGCCGACCTCGGCGCCTTCGTATTCGGTGTGGTCGTAGTCCGATGCGCCAAAGCTGAAGCTGAGCTCCGCGATGCCCGGGAGGGGCCGATCCAGGGCGCCGCGCCCTTCCCAGCGCTCCTGCGCCATGTCAATGGTCACGGCTTCCTCAGCCACGGTCCCATAGGTGGCGTCGAGAAAGGATCGCGCCAGGCCAAAGTAACCGCCTTCCCAAAAATAGGACGCGCCCGCCGCGCCGCCTGCACTGTTCGAAAAACTGTTGGGAATGTGGCCGCGCGCTTCGCTTTCCCCCGGCGGCAGCGGATCCAGGCGCTGCAGCCGCGCGCTGCGGGCCTCGCCCGGAATCGCTAGATCCGCCGCGTCCCGCCGAAAGCCATCGAAATGAAACACCAGCGGCCCCACCCCAACATCGCCTTGCGCCGCGCCCGACCACGCATCCGCCCCGCTGCCATAGCGGCTATCGACCCGCCCGCGCAGCGGCAACTCGCCCAGCCCGGGTTCCACCCGCGTTTGCGGAATGCGGCCGTCCCCAGCGTTGACCACCCCGCCAACCCCGTTAGGCCCATAGCGCAGCGCCGCCGGGCCGCGCACCACTTCGATGCGATCCAGCAAGAGCGGATCCACCGTCACGGCGTGGTCTGGGCTGACGTTGGAGACGTCTAGCAGATTGACCCCATTGTTCAAAAGGCGGATGCGATCCTCCCCTAATCCGCGAATCACCGGGCGGTTCGCCCCCGGCGCAAAGCCCGTCGAGGCCACGCCCGGAAGTTTCGCTAGGGTGTCGCCCAAGCCTGCGGCGAGGGCTTGCGACAAGGCCGCGCCCTCCAGCACCGAGACCGCCTGGGCCTGCTCCAGGAGGCTGCGCCCCAAGGGCGTGGAAGCAATCACCACTTCCTCAAGCCGCCGCTCCTCCGGCTGGGCGCGCAGCATGGCCAAGGGAAGGAGCAGGGCGGGAACAAAGAGGAGCGGGCGCATTGGCGTGGGGGGAAGTGGCAAGACGGCCGGGGAATCGCCCTAAAGCAAGCCATTTGCAAATGCAAAAATAATGCAATTACTTCCACCCCCGCTGGGGCGGCGGCTTCTCCGTTGCTGAGAGGGTTGGGTGGGGCGAGTTTGCCGGATGTCCCAGCCGCTTTTCATCACTACAGCTATCGACTACACCAATGGCGCGCCGCACCTTGGGCACGCCTATGAAAAGGTCTTGGCGGATGCCATCGCCCGCTATCAGCGGCTCGACGGGCAAACCGTGTACTTTCTCACGGGGGTCGACCAGCACGGGCAAAAGGTGCAGCAGAGCGCGGAAAAGGCCGGGGTCAGCCCGCAGGTGTATGTGGCGGAAATCACCGCTCAATTTCGCGCCCTGTGGGAGCGCTTGGACGTGCAGCCGGACGGCTGGGTGGAGACCACCGACCCCCGCCACGTCGCCATTGTGCAGTCCCTCTTGCAGCAGCTTCACGACAGCGGCCAGCTCTATAAGAAGAACACGCGCCGCTTTTACAGCACCCGCCAGGAGCAAGATCTGACCGACAAAGACCGCGACGCCAGCGGCGGCTTTGGCCCGGAATGGGGCGAGGTCGTCGAGCTCGAGGAAGAAAATTGGTATTTCAAGCTAACCGAACACCTGCCCTGGCTGCGCGCCCACCTCCAAGCGCATCCCGACTTTGTCTTTCCCGCCAACCGCCTCACCCAACTGGTCAATGCGGTGGCCGCCGAGGGCATGGACCTCTGCATTTCCCGCCCGAAAAGCCGCCTCACCTGGGGCATTGAGCTGCCTTTTGACTCCGATTACGTGACGTATGTTTGGTTCGACGCCCTGACCAACTACATTAGCTTTGCCGGCTTCCGCGACGCCTCCCCCGCCACCAGCGGACTGCCCGCGTGGGACCGCACCTGGCAGGGAGCCGACGTCGTTCACGTCATCGGCAAGGACATCCTCATCCCCGCCCACGGCATTTATTGGCCGATCATGTTGCACGCCTGCGGCCTCCCCGACGCCGAAATGCCCCGCTTGCTGGTGCACGGGTGGTGGAACGCCCGCGGCGAAAAAATGAGCAAGAGCTTGGGCAATGTCATCGATCCTAATTCCATTGCCGATGTCATCGGCAGCGATGGGCTGCGCTATTTCCTCCTCGCGGAGATGGCCACGGGACAAGATAGCGACATGAGCGACGAGCGCGTCCTGTTCCGCTACAACAAGGAATTGGCCGACATCCTGGGGAATCTCTTGAACCGCACCCTCAACATGGCCAAGAAATACCTCGGAGGCACCCTGCGCCACACTAGCTTCGGCTCGCCCGGCCACGCCGCCCTCCGCGCCAAGGTGGAGTCGCTCCCCAACGCCCTGCGCGAACACCTGCGCACCTGGCAGGTGCAAAAGGTGCTCGGCGACCTCATCGACACCGCGCGCCAAGCCAACGAATTCATCGATCAAACCGCGCCCTTCAAGCTCGCCAAGGACCCCGCCGAGGCCGACCACGTCGCCAGCATCATGGGCCACCTCGCCGAGACCCTAACGCACCTCAGCATTTTGCTGCAGCCGGTCATGCCGACCGCCGCCGCCAAGATGCAGCAGCAGCTCGGCTGGTCTCCGCCCTCCGGCTTCACCCTAGCGGACCTCCACTGGGGTCTCCTCGCCGACGGCCACCGGCTCGGCGAGCCTTCCCCGATTTTCCCCAAAGTGCTCCCCCCTGCAGACTAGCGGGGCGGCGACGGAATCTTTTTGTAGATTCAAGCCGCGCGCCGTATTCTTCCCGTGATGCGCCCGCTTTTCCTCCTCGCCCTCTGCCTCCTCGCCGCTCCGCCCCTGCGGGCGGGCAATGAAGATTTGGCCCGCCAAATCAAGCCCTCCCTGGTGGCGATCTACCCGGCGGGGCGCGAGGGCACCGAGGCCGGGGTGGGCTCGGGCTTCGTGATTTCCGAGGACGGGCTGGTGGCCACCAATTTCCACGTCATCGGCGAAGGGCGGGCCTTGCGGGTGGAGTTTTCCGACGGCAGCACTCGCGAGGTGTTAGCGGTGCACGCGTGGGACCGGGCCCGCGACCTCGCGGTGCTGCGAGTGGAGGGCGCCGGCCTCGCCAGCCTTCCGCTCGGCGACTCCGCTGCCGCCGAGCAGGGCACCCCGGCCGTGGCCATGGGGAATCCGCTCGGCTTCCGCTTCAGCATGGTGGAAGGCATGATCTCGGCGCGCCAAGAGGTCGAGGGCCGCCCCATGCTGCAGCTGGCCATGCCCGTGGAGCGCGGCAACAGCGGCGGCCCGGTGCTCGACAAAGCGGGCCACGTCCTCGGCATCGTCACCCTCAAAAGCACCGTCACCGCCAACCTCGGATTCGCCGTGCCCGTCAACGAGTTGAAGGCCATGTTAGAAAATCCCCATCCCGTGGCCATGAAAAACTGGCTCACCATCGGGGCCCTCAACCCCAAGATCTGGCAGATCGCCGAGCCGAGCGGCTCGCGCTGGTCGCAGCGCGCCGGCGTCATTCAAGTGCGCGGCAGTAGCAGCGGCTTTGGCGGCCGCGCCCAATGCCTCGCGGTGGCCGCCCCCCCGCCGCTGCCCTATGAAGTGAGTGTTCGGGTCCGCTTGGACGACGAATCCGGTGCCGCTGGGCTCAGCTTTTGTTCCGACGGCACCGACCGCCACTACGGCTTTTACCCTAGCAATGGCGGACTGCGCCTGACCCTTTTTGAAGGCCCGGACGTTTCCTCCTGGACCATCTTGGAACAAGGTCCCTCCCCCCACTATCAAACCGGGAGCTGGAATCACCTCCGGGTGCGCGTCGAGGAGGGCCGCATCTCCTGCTTTCTCAATGGGGAACTCACCTTCACCAGCGCTGACCCCGCCCTCCGCAGCGGCCGCGTCGGCTTCTGCCAGTTCCGCGGCACCGGGGCCGAATTCCGCGAATTCAAAACCGGGGCCGACCTTAGCTCCCCTAGCGCTTCCGCCGAATTGCGCGGGGCCATCGACGCCCTCTCCAGCGGCGGCGAGCCCGCGCCCGCCCTGCGCGGGGCCCTCCAAGCCGACCCGCAAGCGGCCCGCCAACTCGCCGCCGAAGCCGCCGCCACCTTGGAAAAACGCGCCGCCACCCTGCTCCGCGTCGCCGCCGAAGCGGGGGAATCCGCCCTCGCCGACCAGTTGGCGCGCCTGGTGGATGCCGAAGAATCCGCCATTCCCCTAGCGGAAGCTGCGCTGCTGCTGGCCCGCCTCGACAATCCCGACCTCGACCCCGCCCCTTACCTCGCGGAGATCGAGCGCATGGCCGCCGACCTCCAAGCCTCCCTCAGCGACGCCGACCGCGCCGCGCCCGAAGCCACCCTCGCGGCCCTCAATCGCTGGCTCTTCGCGGAAAATGGATTTCACGGCTCGCGCGACGATTTTTCGAACAAGTCTAACAGCTATCTCAATGAAGTCATCGACGACCGCGAGGGCCTTCCGATCACTTTGGCGGTGCTGCACTTGGAATTGGCCCGCCACCTCGGCCTAGAGCTCGCCGGCATCCCCCTGCCGGGCCGCTTTGTCACCCAACTGCGCCTCTCTAACCACCCCGAGGGCGGGCCCTACATCGACGTCTTCGATGGCGGCCGCGTCCTCAACCGCGCCGAGGCCAGCGCCATGGTGCAGGAAGCCGCCGGGCAAGGCCCCCCGGAAAGCGCCTGGCAGCCTAGCACAAAACGGGAGATTCTGCTGCGCATGCTCAACAACCTCAGCTCCGAAGCGGTCGCCGCCCAAGACAGCCCGCGCCTGCTCCGCTACCTCGCGGTGCACATCGCCCTCGAACCCAGCGCCGCCACTCCCCGCTTGCAGCGCTTCTACCTCCTCAGCCGCTCCGGCCGCCGCGAGGAAGCCGCCAGCGATGCCGCCTGGCTCTTGGAACACCGCCCCCCCGGCTCCGACGAGGCCCAACTGCGCGAGCTCCTGCGCTCCCCCTAGAACCCGCGCCGCACCGCCTCCTCGCAAAGCGGCGGCATTTTCCAGTTGAAATGATCCCCCAGAGGCGGAGAGTGATCCCTCGCGGCGGCTTCATCCGCCGCCACTTTTCGCCTCGCTAGCTCAATTGGTAGAGCAGCTGACTCTTAATCAGTTTGTTTCAGGTTCAAGTCCTGAGCGAGGCACTTCTTTTTTGAGCGAAAAACAGCGGCTAAGTCCCTGAAAAGCAGTGGCTTAAGGGAAGTGCTTCCCTAGCGGGAAAGGGCCTCGGCAGCGCGAATGGGCGGCGATTTTCCCCAAAAAAAGGTGCCTTTAGTTGCCGGGTTATTTGCCGGGGTTCCCCCCGGGGAAGTCGGGGAAACGGGAGCGCCGTGGTTCGCGGAGGAGTCGGCTCGGTCGAGGGGGCGAACGACCTGGGCCGGTGCTAGTGGCGGCGCAAGGCGCGGACCAGGACATCCGCGAGGCGCTTGCGGCCTGAAAAAAGCGGGCCGCGCGCCAGTTGGCGCGGCGGGCGGCGGTTACATCGCAGCGGAAAATCTCTGCATCTGCGGCAACCCCGCCATCGCCAGCGCCTCTTGCGGCGTATAGAATAAGCCCTGGCGGCCTTCTTTTGGGGAGGGATGCTGGCTTTGAAAAACCGAAACCTGAGATCATTTTGGCGTGAAACATCACCACAAACTCTACGACGCCATCATTGTGGGTGGCGGGCACAACGGACTGGTCGCGGCGAGCTATTTGGCGATGGCGGGGAAATCCGTGCTTTTGCTGGAAGCTCAGGGTGAGCTGGGCGGGGCCACGACGAGTGCGAAACCCTTTCCCGAATACGAGGCCCGGTTGTCGCGCTATTCCTATTTAGTCTCGCTGCTGCCTGATCAGATTGTGGCCGACTTGGGCATTCGCTTCACCACGCTGGAGCGCTCCATCGCGTCTTACACGCCGGATCCGCGGAACGCCCATGAGGAGGGGCTTTTGGTTTCTGCGGCCTGGGATGAGAGCACCGCGCGCAGCTTCCGCCGCTTGACGGGGTCGGATCGCGAAGGGCAAGCCTGGGGCACCTTTTACGGGGAAATCGCGCAGTTGGCGCAGCGCTTGGCCCCGGCGTTCCTTCAACCGCTGCAGCGCGCCAAGCAGCTTAAAGCCGCCATAGGTTTGCCCGAGGTGTGGCGCTATCTCATGGAAGTTCCGATCGGCGAGGTCATCCGGGAGCGCTTTGGCGACGATTTGGTGCGCGGGGTGGTTCTCACGGATGCGCTGATTGGGACGTTTGCTTCGGCGGATGAGCTGCAGGCGAACCGCTGTTTTCTCTATCATCTCATTGGCAACGGCACCGGCCAGTGGCGGGTGCCTCTGGGCGGAATGGGGGCTTTGGTAAGGGAACTCTGCCGGGTGGCGACCTGGCAGGGCGTGGAAATCAAGCTCCAGTCCCGCGTCGCGGCGCTGGAAAGTGGCCCCATGGGGATTCGCGTGGAAACCGAATCTGGCGAGTCCTATCGCGCCAAGGATGTGCTGTTTGCCGGGGCACCGCAGCATTTGGACCGCTTGCGCGGGCGCACCAGCCCGGCCTCGCGGGAGGGGTCGCAACTGAAAATCAACATGCTGCTTTCCCGCCTGCCGCGGCTGAAGTCGGGGGTGGACCCGCAGCTGGCTTTTGCGGGCACGTTTCACGTCAACGAGAGCTTTTCGCAGTTGGAAGCGGCCTACCACGGCGCGAGTGGCGGTGCCATGCCCGTGCCGCTGCCCCTGGAAATGTATTGCCATACCTTGTCGGATCCCTCAATTTTGTCTGCTGAGCTGATCGCGAAAGGCTTTCAAACCCTCACTCTTTTTGGATTGCACACTCCGGCCAAACTCTTCGACGCGGACCCGCAAGGCGCCACCGCGCGCGCCCAGGCGTGCGCGCTCGCTAGCCTCAACCAGTATCTCGCCGAGCCCATTGAATCGGTGCTGGCACCCTGCCGCGATGGCGGGCTGGCCATGGAAGTGAAATCGCCGCTCGACGTCGAGCAGGCGATTGGGCTGCCGCGCGGCAACATTTTCCACCGGGACTTGGATTTTCCCTTTCTCGAGGACGACGAGGCGGATGCGGGCGGGCTGCGCTGGGGTGCGGAAACCGATGATCCGCACCTTTACCTAGCTGGTGCCGGCGCGCGGCGCGGCGGCGGGGTGAGCGGCATCGCGGGACACAACGCGGCCATGGCCCTGCTCGCCAAGGATTGAG
>CALQKQ020000091.1 GCA_943331195.2 Akkermansia muciniphila
ACACCAATGGCGGCAACAACAACAACGAGCAACGCACCAATAACCCCCTCTCCATCAACGCCGAAGGCACCGTCCTTTGCACCCTCGTCGACATCTCCTCCGACACCCGCATTAAAACCAGCCTGCACCGCACCGATTCCGCCCAGGATTTGAAAACCCTCATGGCCATCAATATCACCGATTACAAATTCAAAGACACCGCCACCAACGGCAACGCCCCCCAGAAAAAAGTCATCGCCCAACAAGTCGAACAAGTCTTCCCCCAAGCCGTTAGCATCCGCCAGGGCATCATCCCCGACATTTATAAAGACACCGTCGTCAAAGATCACTGGGTCCTCCTCCCCACCGACCTCAAGGTCGGCGAAAAAGTCCGCATGATCTCCACCGCAGGCGAATCCTTAGAAGAAGTCCTCGAAGTCCGCCCCGATGCCTTCCGCACCGCCCTCCAACCCGCCGACGACAAAGCCTTCATCTACGGACGCCAAGTGCCCGATTTCCACAGCGTGGACTACGACGCCATCGCCATGCTCAACGTCTCCGCGACCCAACAACTGAAAAACGAACAAGACGCCGCCGTCCAAGCCCTCCAGGCCGAAAATAAGGAACTCCGCGCCCAACTCGCCGCCCTCACCAGCGCCGCCGCCGCCACCAAAGTCCAGGAAGCCTCCCGCGAAGCCCGCCTCACAGCCCTGGAAAACCTCCTCACCCGCGACGCCGCCGCCAGTTCGACCATCGCCCTCAAAACGGCCCGCGTCGCCAAGTAATCCCCAGGCCCACCCAGCCACCTTCCCCTGCCATGTCTTCCCGCTTCGCCCTCCTCCTCTGCGCCCTGGGCACCTTCCTCCTCGCCCCCTCAGCGCAGGCCCAATATGAACTCAAGGCGGGCAACTTCAACGGTCTCTACGCCCCTTACACCGCCGCCGGTGCCGCCGCCACTCCCTACGGCCCCCCCGTCGGCAGCAACCAATCCGCCCTCCCCGCGACCCTCCTCACTAACTCTCGCGGCATGGGCCAAGTTGGCGGCTCTAACAGCGTCATCGACTTCACCCCCACCGACGGCACCCCAGGCACCATCGCCAGCGCCTTCTCGGACCGCTATCCCTCCACCCCAGACAATTCCCAGGTGCTCGGCCGCAGCACCATCGGCGGGATCTTCGCCTCCGGCGTTCCCCGCTACTTCATGGGCGAAACCATGAGTCCTCCCCTCGTCCAGGCCGACGGCGTCACCACCGCCCCGGCAGGCTACTGGCGCACCAAACCAGTCGAACCAGGTGAAAGCATCAACAGCACCATCCCCGTCCCCAATTACACCGTCAACGTCACCTCCAGCGGCACCACCAGCAAACTTGTCACCGTCGCCAGCATCACCACCGGCGTCGTCGTAGGTGCCACCCTCCTCGGCGAACCCATCACCGCCATCAACGGCACCACCCTCACCCTCGCTGGCAACGCCAACCGCACCCTCACCGCCTCCACCGCCGTCACCGTCACCCCGGCCCTCTCCTACTACTACAGCCCCCACGCCGAAAAAGTCTTCGCCTCCCAACCCGGCCGCGTCTCCATCACCTGGGTCTCCCTCGCCGCCACCGCCGGCCTCTATGGCGTCCTCACGGAAACCTTTGCCGTCTCCTCCAACACCAGCGCCCCCGTCCGCACCATCTTCTGGACCGAAGGCAGCTTCGACGGCCCCAAAGTCAATATCACCGACGGCCGCATCACCACCGTCAATCCCATCTACCAAAGCAACGTCCCCAAGGCCGTCGCCGAAGAAGTCGACATCCCCGGCTACGCCCCTACCACCGAAAACCTCACCACCCTCTCCTTCGACAAATACAACGGCAATGGCCAACTCCATGCCTACAATGTCGAAGGCCGCATCCTCATCGAATACCTCGGCAATGTCCGACTCGGCTCTAACGTCTACGAGTACATCGGTTCCGAAGTCGTCGACGTCGTCCGCTCCCCGGAAGTCAACTACACCGTCGCCCACCTCGGCAAACCCATCCTTGCCCACGATGGCGACACTACCCTGGAAGCCTCTCCCGTCCTCAGCAACCAACAAAATACCACCCCCTACTACAGCTCCAGCCTCGCCCCCGACGGCTCAACGCAGTATTTCGCCGAACGCGAAACTAGCTCCGCCAACAACCCCGACGACGCCACCCCCGCCTCCTCTAACGCCTACAACCAAGCCGTGTTCTATTGGAAGGAAACCGGCAGCTTCGGCATCCAGTGGCCCCGTTTCCAAGACCGCTATTGGCTGCGCTGGTCCCCCAACCTCAGCGACTACGCCCACTACACCGTCGGCACCACCGGTAGCACTGCCGACACTGGCCTCGCCTTCACCGACGGCGCCCTGCCCCAAATCGTCTACCAAGACGACCCCAAGCAAACCGAAGCCAAAATCGACATCCCCACCCAGCGGCTCTACGTCACTTTTGCCGCCGGCGAAGAACCCCGCAATCGCTCCCTCCTCAAATTCAACAGCAGCGGCGCCATCTGGTACCTCAACCTCTACACCCAGGCCGAAACCCGTGAACGCGTCCTCGCCTCCACCAGCACCGGAAGCAACACCATCTCGGTAAGCTCCACCGCCGGCCTCGAAGTCGGCATGCTCGTCAGCGGCACCGGCCTCAGCGGCGATGCCACCATCCTCAGCATCTCCAACAGCACCACCTTCGTCCTCTCCACCACCGCCCCCGCCAGCACCCAATCCTGGCGCTATACCGTCGAATCCGGCGGCACGGCCCGCCTCAGCACCTCCGCCACCGTCGGCGAGCGATTGCCCCCCCCCTCGGGTCACGAACTAGCCGGCTACATTTCCAGCGGCAAGTCCTACTTCCCCGCCGGCTACCTCGACCCCTTTGCCGTCGGCGTCGCAGCCGCTAACCTCGGTGCCATCATCCCGGTCAATGCCCTCCCCACCGACCAAGTCCTCACCGTCCGCTGGTTCAAAAAAATCAGCGCCCCCAGCGCCGCCTTCAAAGACGTCTACGTCCCAGGCAAAATCGGCCGCTACACCATCACCTACCCTTCCGCCCCCTCCGAAATCATCATCGCCCAAGGCACCGGCTCCGGCGACCTCCCCGGCGCCCAGGCCACAGGCTCGATTTACTATCAAAATAATCCCAACCTGCCCGGATACAACCCTAACGAGGAACACGCCCTGGTGCTGGGCGGCCGCGCCTATGCCTTGCGCGATGACTTAAACATCCCAAGCGGCGCCACCTATACCTCGCTTCCCTACCTGCTCCTCGCCTACACCGACTCCGCCGACTTCCGCCCCGCCATGCGCGCCTTCAAGGTTTCCCGCAGCAGTCCCGCCTACTCCTTCGACTACACCGCCACCGCCGGAACCCTCCTCGTCAAACCCTATCCCCTGCCCCTCCTCCCCGTTGCCCTCATCCCCAACCCGGTCCGCGGAGTCTCCCCCGCTAAAGTCGCCAAGGACCTCGAAGTCTACGGAGCCGACGCCCCTGTCAATACCGCCAGCGCCATCAAGCTGAGCCCAGCCTATACCGGCTTCACCTTCGAGGACCGCAAGGGCAACACCTGGATTCACCGCGGCCCCCACGCCAGCGGCTCCCCCCTCCTCTCCATGAAGTTATACTACCTCAGTCAGGAAGGTTTCTTCCTGCCAGGGGCCACCTCCCAACCACCTCCCAATACCGTCCTCCCCTTCCTGCGCGACCCCTCCCGCAGCGGCACCCCACTCGACCTCAATCAGATCTCCGCCGACCCCTCCGGCCTGACCCACCAAGCCGACGAACCCCTCACCATCACCTATCGCCCCGCTTGGCCCAGCAATGTCCCAGAACTGCGCGTCGCCGAAACCCTCACCCTCCCCAAATTCGGCCTCCCCCAAGTCCGCGGCCAAACCAGCGCCCAAGTCTTCTATCAGCAATCCCTCGCCACCGACGCCACCAACAGCCTCACCAAAAATAGCGTCACCCTGCACGACCCCACCCGCGAAAAAACCATCGCCCTCGACCACCCCACCGTCAGCCTCTCTAGCCTTCCCCCCGCCCTCAAAACCAGCAGCTACCAAGGCAAAACCTACTTCCAACTCCTCCCCCCTCACCTGCAGCAGCGACTTTTCCTCGATCCCCTGCGCGGCGCCAAAGGCACCCTCATCTTCAAAGGCGTCTTCCACGACGAAATCGCCGGAGAGGACTACCTCGACCTCAACCTGCTCACCGCCGCTGACATCGCCCTCCTCAAAGGCCTCCTCCCCACCGACGACGCCGACTGGACCAAATGGTCCGCCGCCATCGACGGCCTCACCACCCGCGTGGAGACCTTCGTCACCAAAAAAACCCAGTTCGGCGTCTTCGAGCCCGACCTCCTCCAAAACAAAGACGTCGGCAATAACGCCTTGTCCACCATCAGCGATCCCGACACCGCCGTGGACAGCTACGCCCTCACCGCCACCGGCCAAGGCACCGGCTTCGTCACCCTCGTCTTTGGCAACGGCTACGCCTTCACCCCCGTCGGCGACCCCGTTCAGGTCAAAGTCTTCAAAATCGCCAATCAACTCTACACCGGCGACCTCAAAGTCATCACTTCAAGCAACCCCCTCGATGAACAAGTCACCCTGCGCCACAGCGGCGACTACGCCGGCCGCCCCGAAGACTACGAATACCAATGGCGCTGGGCCACCGGCGCCGCCAGCGCCCCCGCCGTTTACTCTAACGTCATGACCCCCCGTCTCGGCGATACCGCTTCCTCCACCAACGCCTGGACCATCGTTCGCGACCCCGGCGCTCTCCTCGCCAGTGCCGCCCAATACACCGCCGCCGGCGCCTCTCTAACGCTCCCCAGAGCCGAAAACGTCCACCCCGTCAACTACGAACCAGATGCCCAAGGTCAGCCCACCGAGACCATCATCGACTCCACCAGCTACACCGCAGAGGAAATCGCCGCCGACGCCCCTTCCCTCATCTTGAAGTCGACCACCGGCGTCGATTTCACCAGCGGCATTCCCGGGCGCATCGTCTTCAGCGCTAGCCTCGGGGACCTCGACGGATTGGTCCTCTACGTCAACGGCACCCCCGCCCTGGCTTATAATGCCCCCGAGCCCCGCTTCACCAATACGAGCGCCAGCACCGGCCTCACCCCCAGCGGCCTCAGCCGACAGTTCAGCCTCAGCTCCGATGCCTTCGCCGCCAAAAATAACCTCATCGAAATCGCCATCTATACTGCCGCCGATCCCAACAGCATCTCCTACCTCGATTTCCGCCTGGAAGCCGCCCAGGAAACCGACCTCGTCACCAGCGGAACCACCTGGCAAACCCCCTCAGATCCAGAGGGCAAACTCAACAACATGGCCCTCGTCGGCGGCTCGACCACCAATCCCTTCGGCGGTCCTCCCTTCGTTCTCAACGACCGCTGGTTCACCATGCGCTACAAGCCCAAGGCCAGCGCTAACAACGTACTCGGCTCCTCCACTTGGTCCCGCTGGATGCCTCCACAGTTCAACGAAGGGTGGATCAAACGCGTCCTCGCCGCCATCAATCCCTTCGAACAGCGCGTCAAAGACCTCTACAATAACGAACTCAATACCGACGTCAGCGTGCTCACCCAAGCCGGTACCCGCTGGGAAGGCGATCTCGCCCTCACCATGGGCACCATCAACAACGCCGGGCTCATCGAAATCTACGAAACCGTGCTCAACCGCGCTAAAAGCATGAGCATCGACGCCAACACCAACGACCCCGACACCAACAACGCCCTCATCCTCGCCGCCGGTTACCTCAACGACCTTTACACCCTCCTCGGCAACGAGGCCTACGCCGACGCCGCTAACCCCACCATTTCCCTCGACGCCGGCGCCGTCAACACCAGCCGCTTCTCCTTCGAGGGCCAGGTCGCCAGCTCCCTCGACGAAGAACTCGCCCTCCTCCGCGGCCGCGACGACAGCGTCAGCCCCGGCGTCGCCACCGCCCCCGCCTACAACCGCCTCTTCTGGAATTACACCCACGGCATCAACAGCGGCGAAGCCATCTACGCCACCAATTATAACATCAAAGAAAAAGCCGGCAGCACCACCGCCAATGGCGCCATCGACGAGGCCGACGCCCAACGCATGTTCCCCCAAGGCCACGGCGATGCCTACGGACACTACCTCACCGCCCTCACCGGTTACTACAGACTCCTCTCTAATCCCAACTTCACCTGGACCCCGCGCGCCGAAGCCGTCACCGTCCTCGGCCAGGCCGTCACCGTCGACTTCCAGGACGAACGCAAATTCGCCGCCGCCGCCAGCAGCCTCGCCACCACCGCCCAACAAGTCGTCGCCCTCACCTACCGCCAAAACTACCAGGACAACCCCGCCCTCGGCTGGGACCAATACCGCGACCAAACTCCCCCCAATACCCAAACCGAAGTCACCCGCCACTGGGGCCTCGACGAAGAAGTCAGCCGCAGCACCCAAGGCGCCCTCTACCATTGGGCCGTCGCCAATGCCCTCGTCCCCGACGTCGACAATTACCACACCGGTATCCAAAAAATCGACCGCTCCACCGTGCCCGAACTCAGCGTCCTAGCCGCCGCCGCCGACACCTTCCAGACCACCATCGACAACGCCAACGCCCGCCTCAACCCCCTCGGCCTCAGCCCCGGCTCCATCACCTTCGACATCGATCCCTATTTCGCAACCTCCCTCGGCCAGGAACTCGCTGGCAACGGCTACCAAGGCGCAAGCCACTTCGAGCAGATCTACGACCGCGCCCTCCGCTCCATGAACAACGCCGCCGGAGCCTTCAATCAGGCCGCCGTCATGAGTGGCTCCCTGCGCGACCAAACCAATCAAGTCGACGACTACACCAGCGACATCGCCAATCAGGAGCGCGCCTACCTCAACGAACTCATCGACATCTACGGCCGCCCCTACTCCGGCGACGTCGGTGCCGGAAAACTCTACGCCCAAGACTACGTCGGCCCAGACCTGGTGCATTGGTATATCGCCGACCGTTCCCAGAGTATCCTCAGCAGCACCCTCAACACCTTCACCGTCAGCATCAAGGAGGCTACGGACTATTTGTACCAATCCCCCAACGGAGACCTCAGGCTCATCAACCCCTTCACCTCCGCCTACACCTCCCCCAAGACGACGATCATCACCCAGCACAACGTCACCGTCAATCCGGCCCAGTATGTGCAATACAGCGATACCTGGATTTCCGGCGGCCTCGGCTCCAGGCCGCAAACCGGGGAACTCCAAGAAGCCCTCCAGGAGGCCCAATCCAGTTGGCTAGCGCTCGACGGCGCCAATGGAGACTTCCAAGTCGCTTTGGCCAAGCTCCAACACGAAGCCCTCGTCTTCAATGAAGTGGTCAGCATCCACAACAAAAAACTCTTCCTCCTCGGCAAGAGCCAAAAAGAAGTCCTCGCCCTCCAATCCGTCGTTTCCACCCTCAATTCTACCGGCGAAGCCCTCGACCTCCTCGCCGACTTCACCCAAGCCGCCGGCGAATCCATCGCCGAATTCTTCCCCAGAATCGTCGTCGTCGGCACCGCCGTCGGCACCGACCCCACCTCCCCCGCCCGCGGCGCCGCAAAATTCCTCGCCGCCAACGTCAGCAATATCGCCAAAATATCCGCTGTCGCCTCCCGCACCGCCGCCGCCGCCTCGGAATTGGCCATCATCAATAGTGAGCAGGTCCTCGAAAAACAAATGATGACTCTCGACTTCGCCCAGGAAGAAATCCAACTCGCCTACGAATATACCAACAATTGGCGAGATACCACTTCCCATGCCAACTCCCTAGCGCAACTGACCCTAGCGCACCAGCGCGCCCTGCAAAACGTCAGCAATGTCCTAGCCAAGGCCAACCGCCTCCTCGCCGACCGCGAACTCTTCCGCCAGCGCGCCGCCGCCATCATCCAAGGCTACCGCACCAAGGACCTCACCTTCCGCACCTTCCGCAACGAAGCCCTCGAACAATACCGCTCCCTCTTCGACCTCGCCAGCCGCTACACCTACCTCGCCGCCAAGGCCTACGACTTCGAAACCGGCCTCCTCGGCACCTCCAAAGGCCAGGCCGTCTTCAGCCGCATCGTCGCCTCCCGCTCCCTCGGCGACCTCACCGGCGGCCAACCCCAATCCACCACCAGCACCCTCGGCGATGCCGGTCTCGCCGGTACCATGG
The DNA here is from genome assembly GCA_943331195.2 of Akkermansia muciniphila. Classification (GTDB taxonomy): domain Bacteria; phylum Verrucomicrobiota; class Verrucomicrobiia; order Verrucomicrobiales; family V1-33; genus CAIZWU01. The sequence goes on from CALQKQ020000091.1 coordinate 8,151, forward strand.
CCCAACTTAACGCCGACTTCTCCGTCGCCGAAGGCCGCCTCGGCATCAACAACCCCGACTATTACGGCACCGTCTTCTCCCTCCGCCGCGAACTCTTCCGCCTCATCTACGACGACTCCTCCAGCGGCGACCCCAGCACCGGCCAAGAGGCCTGGCAACAAACCCTCGAACAACACATGGTCGCCAACCTCCTCGATGACGCCGACGTCGTCACCCATTGCCGCAACCTCAAAAAACCAAACGGCACCGCCGTTCCCGGCATCGTCATCCCCTTCAGCTCCACCATCCAACACGGCCAAAACTTCTTCGGGCTCGACCTCGCCTCTCAAGACCACGCTTACTCCGCCACCAGCTACGCTACCAAAATCAGCAACGTCGGCATCGTCCTCCCCGGCTACGTCGGCATGGACAACGCCATCAACGGCGGCGTCGAAACCACCAGCGAAAACAGCGCCCTCGCCCTCAGCGCCACCCCCTACGTCTATCTCATTCCCTGCGGCGAAGACTGCATGCGAGCTCCCCCCCTCGGAGACACCGACCTCGTGCGCCGTTGGTCCGTGCAAGATCAGGCCCTCCCCCTCCCCTACAACCTCGGCGCCGTCGACTTCAATAGCTCCCAATTCTTCAACGCCAATGGCACCCTCAGCGAACAACCCTGGATCAATCGCAAACACCAGGCCTTCCGCGCCGTCGGCGACATCGCCCTCTTCCAAGGCGGCGCCCCCCCCCTAGAATTCAGCAGCAACCGCCTCATCGGCCGCAGCGCCTGGAACACCCGCTGGAAAATCGTCATCCCCGCCTACACCCTCCTCAACGACGAAGCCTCCGGCCTCAACCGCTTCGCCGCCAGCGTCCAAGACATCCAGCTTTACCTCCGCACCTACTCCCACTCCGGAAACTAATCACTTCCTTCTAACAGCCATCCGTGCGCCATCCGCGCGCCCGCGCTCTGCTCCGCATCTCAGCGCCCGGCGGCAAAACTCGCGCCGCGCCCCCACATCGCGCCCTATCGCCTCCTTGCCCTAGGACCGCCCAAGCCGCCCGCTCCCAGATCCGCGCCACCCGCCCCGGCACCAGGCCAGCCCCTCCCCGGGAACCCCACGCCCGTCCCCGGCCCCTCCGGCCAAGATCGCCCCAAGTTCTTTGACGTTTCCCAACGATTTTTCCACAATCCTCTTGCGCTCTGCCCAATACTTTGCTTTATAGCGGTCCGCTCGCGTCGCCCTCCTCAATCTGGTGCCGCAATGAGCGTAACTCCCTGATTCACAACGGGGGACACCCTGCTCGGGTGGCGGAATGGTAGACGCGTACGTTTGAGGGGCGTATGGGGTAACCTGTGGGGGTTCGAGTCCCCCCCCGAGCACTTTTTTTCTGCGGGATCGCTTACCTCCTTGGTATTCGCCTCTCTCCTACAGCTTACCGCTCCCTGCGAAAGGTGCCGCCCTCTCGCCGCCTCCAACCCCCTGCACCAGCGCCTCCAGATCGGCCGCAGCTCCACCTCCGCATCGCCGCCCAACCCCGACCTCGCGGATCGCCTAGCCAGCCTCATCAACCCGCCGCGATCCACCCACCCACCACGCCCTCAGCCCAGCTCCCCAGCTGCCCCGCCAGAAACGCCACCGCCCACCAGGCCCACCAAGGTCTGTTTCATCACCACCGTCGACCACAACGTCGGCGATGACTTCGTCCGCAAGGGAATCATCCACCTCCTCACTCAAGCCCTCGGACCGACTCACATCGCCTGCGTTCACCAACATCGTAAGCGGTGCGCGAGGTGCCGTCGTCTTTGAGTTGACGCCACAACCGGGATTCAGGCGGCTCGGGGTGTGGCCTTGCGGGCGGCTTTGGCGCAGCGGCGGGGGTGAGTTCGGAGATCTGGCTGACAGCCATGGTGGGCAGGCGGGTGAGGACATCGCGCAGCCAGGCGAAGGGATCCAGTCCGTGGCTGCGGCAAGATTCGATGAGGGTGTAAAGGATCGCGGCGCGTTCTCCGGCTTCGGCTTCGCCGATGAACCGCCAGTTCTTTTTGCCGACGGCGGTGGGCCGGATCGCATTTTCGACGGGGTTGTTATCGATGCTGATGCGGCCGTCCTCCAGGAAGACCTGAAGCTGGGGCCAGAGCTTGAGGGTGTAGGCGATAGCCAGGCCCATGGAGCTTTGCGGCCGATGGGTGCGGCTTTCTTTCAGGCGGCGCAGGGTTTCGGCAATGCGCTTAAGGATCATGCGGCTTTGGCTAGCGCGGATGGCCTGGCGAAGTCGGGG
>CALQKQ020000092.1 GCA_943331195.2 Akkermansia muciniphila
GCCATCGGCCACGCCGGCAATCCCCTCCTCCAAGACGGCATCACCATGGTCATCGGCGCCGCCACCGAAGTCATCGCCGGCGAAGGCCAAATCGTCACCGCTGGCGGCATCGATTCCCACATCCACTTCATTTGCCCGCAGCAAATCGAGCACGCCCTCGCCAGCGGCGTCACCACCCTCCTCGGCGGCGGCACTGGCCCGGCCCACGGCACCTTCGCTACCACCTGCACGCCCGGGCGGTGGAACCTCGCCCGCATGCTCGAAGCCGCCGACCACTACCCCATGAATCTCGGCTTCCTCGGCAAAGGAAACTGCAGCTCCCCCGAACCCCTCCGCGAACAAATCCGCGCCGGCGCCATCGGCCTCAAACTGCACGAAGACTGGGGCACCACCCCCGCCGCCATCGATACCTGCCTCGGCGTCGCCGATGAGCTCGACGTCCAAGTCGCCATCCACACCGATACCCTCAACGAAGCCGGCTTCCTCGAAGCCACCCTCGCCGCCTTCAAAGGACGCACCATCCACACCTATCACTCCGAAGGCGCCGGCGGCGGCCACGCTCCCGACATCATCCGCGTCTGCGGCGAAGCCAACGTGCTTCCCTCCTCCACCAACCCCACCCGACCCTTCACCGTCAATACCATCGACGAGCACCTCGACATGCTCATGGTGTGCCACCACCTCGACTCCCGCATTCCCGAAGACGTCGCCTTTGCCGAATCCCGCATCCGCCCGGAAACGATCGCCGCCGAGGACCTTCTCCACGACCTCGGCGCCATTTCCATGATGTCCAGCGACAGCCAAGCCATGGGCCGCATCGGCGAAGTCATTACTCGCACCTGGCAAACTGCTCACAAAATGAAAACCCAATTCGGCGCCATCGACGGCTCCGCGAGCCGCCCCGCCGACAATTTCCGCGCCCTCCGCTATCTCGCCAAATACACCATCAACCCCGCCCGCACCCACGGCATCGCCCACGAAGTTGGCAGCATCGAAATCGGCAAACTCGCCGACCTCGTTCTTTGGAAACCCGCCTTCTTCGGCGTCAAACCCGAAGCCATCCTCAAAGGCGGCCTCATCGCCATGGCCAACATGGGCGACCCCAACGCCAGCATCCCCACGCCCCAGCCCATGTTCTATCGGCCGCAATTCGCCGCCCACGGCCGCGCCCGCTACCGCACCTCCCTCACCTTTGTCGGCGCCGCCGGCCTCTCCAGCGCCCAAGAGCTCGGCCTCGGCAAAACCCTCAGCGTCGTCCACTCCTGCCGCCAGGTCACCAAGCGGGATATGCTGTGGAACGACTACCTCCCCCACATTGAGGTTGACCCCGACACCTACACCGTCAAAGCCGACGGCCGGGAACTCCGCTGCGAACCGGCCCACGTCCTCCCCCTCGCTCAGCGCTACTTCCTCTTCTAACCCGCCGGCTTCCGCCGCCCTCTCGCCTTGCAGCCGCCGGGCCCCGCGCGTATCGGGCCCGCTTCTCATGGACTCTCACCTGCTCGGCCAACTTCTCCTCACCGGCGTTCCAGGCCCCGAACTGGACCTCGACACCGCGCGCCGCTTCAAGGCCCTCCAGCCCGGCGGCTTCATCCTCTTCGGCCGCAACATCGTCTCCCCCGACCAACTCCGCAAACTCATCGACGACCTGCGCGACCTTTCCGCCATCGAACCCCTCATCACCATCGACCAAGAGGGCGGCCGCGTCTCCCGCCTTCGCCTCATCGGCAACGAACCCCCGAACGCCCAGGCCCTTCGCGAAAAAGGCGATCCCGCCCTCATCACCCAACACGGCCGCCTCACCGGCGAACTCTTGCGCCTGTTCGGCTTCAATCTCGACCTCTGCCCGGTGCTCGATATTTCCTACGACGACCAGGCCGATAATTCCCTCAAAGGCCGCTGCTATGGCGGCAACGCCCAGGAAGTCATCACCAACGCCGGCCTCTTCAACCGCGCCCTCCGCAAACAAGGCATCCTCAGCTGCGGCAAGCACTTCCCCACCTACGGCGCCGCCGACGTCGACCCGCACGAGTTTCTCCCCGTGATCCGCCGCACCAAAAAGGAACTCCTCGCCGAAGAGGTGCTCCCCTTCAGCGCCCTGCTTCCCGAGCTCGATTCCATGATGATCGGCCACGCCTGGTTCCCCGACTTCGACCCCACGCCAGAGCGCTGGCCTTCCAGCCTCAGCCACAATATCATTACCAAATTCCTCCGCGATCAGCTCGGATTCGACGACGGCTTGATCATGACCGACGACCTCGACATGGGGGCCATTCTCAACGAAGTTAGCTTCGAACAAGCGATCCAAGAAGCGGTCCGCGCCGGCAACGACCTCACCATGATTTGCCACCGCATTGAAATGGTCGAGCAGGCCCACACCCACCTCGCCGCCTTGCCCCACCAGGTCCTCGATACCGCCCTCGCCCGCATTGAGCGCGCCAAGCGCAAGCTGGTCGCGCCCGACGCCTGGAGCCTGTCGCGCTTTGAAGCCATCAACCAAGACATCCAAGCCCTCCGCGTGGCCACGTTGGGCGAGGCCCGCGCCGCGAATCTTTCCGTCGAAGATGGCAAGCGCAGCCCTGTCGAGCTCTACTAAAAGCCGCCCCGCGCCGCCTCGCCCCGCCTTGAGGCGCCCTGCGACTCCTCTTGAACCCGCCCCGCTTTGGCGTCTCTTGTCCCATGCTTCCCGAAATTGAACAGCTCCTCATCCTCCAGGACAAAGACCAACAGCTGCGGCGTTTTCGGAACGATCTGAAAAAAATGCCCGCCGACGCCGAGGCCGCCAAAGCCCGCCTCGCCGCCGCCGCCGCCGCCCTAGCCGCCGCCAAAGAAGAAGCCACTCGCAACGAGCTCGCCATCAAGGCCCTCGAACTGCAAATCCAAACCCGGCGCAACACCATCGTAAAACTCAAAACCCAACAATTTGAGACTCGCAAAAACGAGGAATTCACCGCCCTCGCGCACGAAACCGCCCGCTACGAAGGCGACGTCGCCAAGTTAGAAGACGAGGAAATGGCCCTCATGGAAAAAGGCGAAGTCTTCAAGTCCCTCTACCAAGAAGCCCAAGACCACCACGCCGCCACCGAAGCCCTCGTCAAAGAAGACCTCGGCAAAATCAAGCAGCGCTACCTCAACATCACCGCCCAAATCAAGGAATTCGAAACCCTCCGCAGCGGCCTCGCCTCCCGCGTGCCGAGCGAACTGCTGGAGCGCTACGACCGCATCCTCGCCGGCAAAGGCGACGTCATCGCCGAGCTCAATGGCCACGTCTGCACCGGTTGCCACATGAAGGTCACCGCCGCCACCTTCAACGAAGCCCGCGCCGAAAAACAAATCGCGACCTGCCCGAACTGCGGCCGCATGGTCTACATCGCCCACTGGGACGACTAGGCCCCACCCTGCGCCAGAGGGATTTGCCTTTGCAAAGGGGTAGGGCGCGGGCTTTAGAACCAGAGGTTTTCGACCCCCCATTTTTATGAAATACGATCTCATCGTCATCGGCAGCGGCCCCGCCGGATATGTAGGTGCCATCCGCGCCGCCCAATTGGGCCGCAAAGTTGCCGTAGTTGACTTCGACCGCCCCGGCGGTACCTGCGGCAATTGGGGCTGCATCCCCACCAAAGCCCTCCTCAAAACCGCCGAACTCTATCACCTCCTCAAACACCGCGCCGCCGAGTTCGGCCTCAGCGTCGATGGCCTCGCCTACGATTGGGATAAAATCATCTCCCGCAGCCGCAAAGTCAGCGACAAATCTTCCTCCGGCGTCGCCTTCCTCTTCAAAAAGAACAAAGTTGACTACATCCCCGGCAGCGCCTCCCTCGGCGGCCAAGGCCAAGTCACCGTCACCACCGCCGACGGCCAAACCTCTACCCTCGAAGGCGAAAAAATCCTCATCGCCACCGGCTGCGCCACCCGCGACCTCCCCGGCCTCCCCTTCAACGGCAAAACCGTCATCGGCAGCAAGGAAGCCCTCACCCTTTCTCCCCAGCCCAAGGAAATCATCATCATCGGCGCCGGAGCCATCGGCATCGAATTCGCCTACTTTTATAACGCCTACGGCACCAAGGTCACCGTCATCGAAATGCTGCCCAACGTCCTCCCCGTGGAAGACACCGACGTCAGCGTGGCCCTCGAAAAATCGCTCAAAAAAGCCGGCTTAACCATCCTCACCTCCACCAAGGTCACCGCCACTAAAGACACCGGCAGCGGCGTCGAAATCACCGTCGTCGGCCCCGACGGCGTCTCCCGCACCCTCACCGCCGACGTCGCCCTCATCGCCATCGGCGTCAAACCCGTCCTCCCCGGCGGCCAACAGCCCAAACTCAACGAGCGCGGCTACATCGCCACCGACGCCAATTACCAAACCAGCCTCAAAAACGTCTACGCCGCCGGCGATATCATCGGCCCACCGTGGCTCGCCCACGTCGCCAGCTACGAGGCCATCCAGTGCATCGAAGGCATCTACGAAGGCAAAAAACCCAAGAAAGTCACCGTCTTCCCCGGCTGCACCTACTGTCATCCCCAGGTCGCTAGCGTCGGCCTCACCGAACGCGCCGCCAAGGAAAAAGGCCTCAAATACAAGGTCGGCGTCTTTCCCTTCCTCGCGAGTGGCAAGGCCACCGCCATCGGCGAAACCGAAGGCTTCGTCAAACTCATCTACGGCGAACCCCACGGCGAAGTCATCGGCGCCCACATCATCGGGGCCGAAGCCACCGAAATGATCGCCGAAATGGGCCTGGCCATCACCGCCGAACTCACCAAAGACGACATCCACGCCACCATCCACGCCCACCCCACCCTCAGCGAAGCGATTCACGAGGCCACTGGAGTCGCCGAAGGCCACCCCATTCACCTCTAGTCAAAGCGCTCAGCGCCCCTGCGGCCATCTCCCGCCCGGGCGGGCCAGGTCCCATTACCATGAGCCTGTTCGCCGATCTCATCCCCGCCGCCTGGGAGGTGCGCGAGCGCGCCTACGCGCCCTACTCGCACTTCCAAGTCGGTGCCGCCCTCCTCGGCGCCGACGGCGTGGTCTATCGCGGCTGCAACGTGGAGAATCTCAGCTACGGCTTGACCGTTTGCGCCGAGCGGCACGCCGTGGCCCAGGCCGTCGCGGCGGGCTGCCGCCGCTTCCTCGCCCTGGTGGTCGCCGTCGACACCCGCGCTCCCGTGGCCCCCTGCGGGGCCTGCCGCCAAGTCCTCGCCGAATTCGGCGACCTTCCCATCCTCCTGGCGACGCGCCACCAGTCCGAAGAAACCTCCCTGGCGGCCCTCCTGCCCCGCGCCTTCACGGGAAGCTTGGAACAACTCTGAGCGGCCGCCCGGGGCACCCGCGCCGCGCGGGCCCCAGCGCTCTGCCAAGCATCACGCAAGCCCTTTTGGGGCTTCGCCCCGCGCCGCAGTAGGCCTCAAGGGCTTATTTATTGTAATAGTGCGCGTAAAAGTAGCCAAACAGGCACCAGCTTCGCATGGTGAGATTCAGGTCCCTTCAAAAAGGATTGCGACTACGCCTTTGAACAAATGTATGTTCCTCGTGTCTTCTCGCTTGGCTAAGAGACTAACCGTGCCAAAGCTACGTAGTAAGCTTAGCACAGGGTGGGCTAAAGCTGTATTAAGTCCTGCCGCTGGGCAGTTTTTTTATATGAGCAACCAGGATGACTTTCCAAGAAACTACGGCAAGCCAGATTCCACGGGGCGCGCCGCAGCCATCAATCCGCGCACGCTTAGCGCCCAACAACCAGGGGAGCAGGCTAGTGCTGCCCAGGGGCCCGCCACCGCCCTGGCGGAGCACGGCTTCGCCAAAAAGAATGGGTTTACCATTGAGCATCAACGCTTTGTGCAGGATCTCGATGGCGATCCAGCCCCCCCGGGCCGCAGCGCGGCCATCCATCAATGGACGATTAGCACCATCCAACCAGAGGAGCAGGCCAGGGCTGCCCTGGGGCCCGCCGCCGCCCTGGCGGAGCACGGCTTCGTGGAAAAAAAGGGGGACCACCCTGAGCCGCCGCACATACAGTTAGATAATTATGGCAAACTAGACCCTTTAGCGCGCCAGGCGGCCATCAATGAACGCACTATTAGCAACATCCAACCAGGGGAGCGGGATAAGGCGATCCAGGCACCAGCGGCGACCTCACTGGAGCACAACTTCGTGGAAAAGAATGGCGCCCCTATGGAGCAGCAGCGCTTTGAGTTGGCTAATTATGACAAGCTAACCTCTCCTGGGCACGCGGAGGCCATCCATCGAGGCCCTTTTAGCCCCGCCTATCCCGGAGAGCAGGCCCAGGGGATCTCCGGCCCGACGGAGGCCCCGCAGGAGCACGAGTTCGCGGAAACGAATCGCCCCACCATCGAGCAGCAACGCTTTGAGTTAGAAGTGCAGCGGCTCCGGGCCGAGGAAATGGAACGCAGCGCGCGGCAAGCTCAGGCGGAGCAAATCAAGTATGTGCGCAATCTTTTAGCGGATTGCTTCGTCGGCCTGGAGCGACTGGAAAGAGCGCGGCAGGCGGGCGGCATGCCCCTGGGTCCGGATCTTCCGGCGGCGGTGGTCGAGCTGCAGTCCAATCTGGTGGTGTTGATGAGCTGGTCCACGGTTTTGATCGAACTGGCCGACATGCAGGCGCTGCGGGACTACCGAAACCGCTTGGAAGATTACATTGCGGCCCACGCGGAGCATCAGCAGCAAGCCGAGGCGGCACAAAACGCCCTCGTCCTAGCCCACCAGGACATGGCGATAAGGGCGGCCAGCTCGTTGCCATCCCTCGTCGCCATTCCGGCCGGTCTCTTTTCCATGGGAGACGCCTTCAAGGATTCGGCAAATAAGAAAGGAAAGAGCGAGGAATTACCCCTCCGCGAGGTGACCTTGAGCGCGTTTTACATCGCGGCGACCGCCGTGACGAAGGCGATGTGGGACGAGGTGAGAGCGTGGGCCACGGCGCAGGGCTACACCGATTTGAGCGAAGGACAGGGCAAGGAGGAAAACCATCCCGTGCAGACGGTGAATTGGTGGCAAGTGGTGAAGTGGTGCAACGCGCGCAGCGAACACGAAGGACTGACGCCGGTCTACTATTCCGACAAAGCCCAAACCACCGTCTACCGCAGCGGCGACCTCAATCTCTCCAGTGACCAGGTGAACTGGGCCGCCAACGGCTACCGCCTCCCCACCGAGGCCGAGTGGGAAAAGGCCGCGCGGGGCAACTTGAGCCGAAAGCGGTTCCCTTGGGGCGACTCCATCAGCCATCGCCAGGCGAATTACTACAGCCTGGATGAGTACTCCTATGAAACCAGCTCGACGCACCAGTACCATCCTGCCCATGGGTTGGGCCCTCAGCCCTACACCGCACCGGTGGGGAGCTTTCCGACGAATGGCTATGGCCTCCACGACATGGCGGGAAATGTGTGGCAATGGTGCTGGGACTGGAGCGGGGAGTATGAAGCGGAAGCGCTGCTTGATCCCCGGGGAGCGCCCACGGGCTTGCGCCGCATTTTCCGCGGCGGCGGCTGGGGTAGCGACGGGAACTACTGTCGCACTTCCGCCCGACACTACCACGACCCAGGCTTTCACGGCACGAATCTGGGGTTCCGCGTGGTGCGCAGCGTTGTTTCCTAATAGGCTCGGGGCCCAAGGGCCGCGCCGGGGCGAGCGCCCCGCCTGGTGAGGGCGCTAGGAGCGGCGTTTTTGGGGTTGGTGGGGATTGAGGCGGATCCCGGGTTTTTCGAAGCGGATGCGGCGCTCGCGGAAGAGGGCACCGAGGGCTTGTTTGAAGGCCTTTTTGCTGGTTTGGAAGACGTCGCGGATTTCTTCGGGGGACGATTGGTCGTCGTAGGGGGAGTAGCCGCCGCCGAGTTCGAGGATGGCGAGGATTTGCTGGGCCAGGGGAAGGACGCGGTGGTAGCCGACGGGGTCGAGGCTGAGGTCGATTTTCCCGTCTTCGCGGAGGGAGCGGATGTAGCCTTGGAGCTGCTGGCCGGGGAAGAGGGGGAAGGCGAGATCGGTGTGGTAGAGGAGGCCCCAGTGGCGGTTTTCGACGATGGCTTTGTGGCCGAGCGGGGTCTCGTTGGCGATGGTGAGGGCAACGGCCTGGCCGTCGCGGTAGGGGGGAGGGCTGCGGTCGAGGAAGCGGTCGAGGCGCATGGAGGCGACGAGGCGTTGGCTGCGGGCGTCGACGTAGAGGTGGACGAGGACGATGTCGCCGATGGAGAGGTGTTCGGTTTGTTCGCGGATGGGGAGGAGGAGGTCTTTGGGGAGGCCCCAGTTGAGGAAGGCACCAGTGCCGGGGCGGTAGTCGACGACGGTGAGGGCGGCGAAGTCGCCGGCTTGGGCCAGGGGGGTGGCGGTGGTGGCGATGAGGCGGTCTTCGGAATCGCGGTAGAGGAAGACGTCGAGGGCGTCGTCGAGGCGGGTGCCTGGGGGGATTTCGCGACCGGGGAGGAGGATTTCCCCGTCGGGGCCACCTTGGAGGTGGAGGCCGGAAGGGGATTCGCGGAGGACAGTGAGGGAATTGCGGACGCCGAGTTCAGCCATGTGGAGGGGAGTAAAGCAGGGATTATGGGGAAGGCCAAGGCGGGGTTTGGGGGCTTTGGGCTTGCTTGGGGATCGGGGCCGGTGTTGGGAGGGTGCGGTAATTTTTATTGGTCATGAGCGCGATAACTGAAGATTTTTTTCCGGCCCGGCCGCGGATTGCCGTGGTGGGCTCGGGGGCGATGGGCTGTTACTATGGGGCGCGGATGGCGCAGCAGGGGCACGACGTGAAGTTTTTGATGCGCGGGGATTTGGCCGCCGTGCGGGAGCGCGGCTTGTCGATTCGGAGTTGTGCCGGGGACTTTGCCTTGCCGTCGGTGCAGGCTTTTGGGAGCACGGCGGACATGGGGCCCTGCGATGTGGTATTCGTGGCGCTGAAGACGACGGCGAATGCGGCTTTGGAGGCCTTGTTGCCGCCGCTGTTGCATGAGGGGACGGTGTTGGTGACGCTGCAAAATGGCTTGGGGAATGAGGCCGTGTTAGGGGCGCGGCATCGGCCGGAACAGGTGATGGGCGGGGTCTGTTTTGTGTGCATCAACCGGGTGGGGCCGGGGCGGATTGATCACCTGTCGGAGGGGGACGTGGCTTTGGGAGAATATGTGGGGGGGCCGCGCGGGCGCAGCGAGGCCATGGCAGCGCTGCTGCGGGGGAGTGGGATTCCCTGCCGGGTGGAGGAAAGTTTGGGGGCGGTGCGGTGGAAGAAGTTGGCGTGGAATATCCCCTTCAATGGCTTGGCGATTTCTGGCGGTGGCCTGACCACGGCCGATATTCTCGGGAATGCCGCGCTGGCGGCGGAGGCGCGGGCCTTGGCGGAGGAGGCGGTGAGGGCGGCGGCGGCGCTGGGCCACGTCTTGCCGGAGGGCTGGGCGGAGCACCAAATCGCGCGGACTTGGGCCATGGGGCCCTATCGGCCGTCGAGCATGATTGATTATGTGGAAGGACGGCCCGTCGAGGTGGAGTCGATCTGGGGAGAGCCAGTGCGGCAAGCGCTGGCGGCCGGGGCGGCGGTGCCGCGGATGGAGGCGCTGTATCAGGAAATTTTGCGGGCGGTGGCGGCCCGGCCCGGGGGTTGAGGGGCTGCATCCTGCGCTTGAAGGGCTTGCGGCAGAGGCCTAGGGGGGAGGCCTATGTTTCGCCAGCCGCTACACGATCGGGGAGTGATTTCCCGCTACCGCGCTTATTTGCCCGTCAGCGAGGCGACGCCCGTGGTTTCGCTGAATGAGGGATCGACCCCGCTGATTCACTGCGCCAAGTTGAGTGCCAAGGTGGGGAGGGGCTGTGAGGTTTACCTGAAGTATGAGGGCTTGAATCCGACGGGGTCGTTTAAAGATCGGGGGATGACGATGGCCATATCCAAGGCGGCGGAGGCGGGGAAGCGGGCCGTGATTTGCGCGAGCACGGGGAACACATCGGCGGCGGCGGCGGCCTATGCGACGCGGGCGGGGATGGACTGCGTGGTGTTACTGCCCGCAGGCAAGATTTCGGCGGGCAAGTTGGCTCAGGCCTTTGTCTATGGGGCCAAGGTGATCGCGATTGAGGGCAATTTTGACGACGCCCTGGAGTTGGTGCGGAAGATTGGGGCGCGCGCGGAATTTGAGGTGGTGAATTCGATCAATCCCTATCGGATCGAGGGGCAGAAGACGGCGGCGTTCGAGATCATTGATGAACTGGGGGAGGC
>CALQKQ020000093.1 GCA_943331195.2 Akkermansia muciniphila
GCCAAGCGGCGGCCCCAGCGCGGCCAGATCCTCCAGGCCCAGGGCAACAGGAAGGCCGCCGTAAAAAGGGTCGCCAGCACTCCCACCATGCAGCACAGCCCCATGCTGATCAGCCCGCTGTTGCCGGAAACCGCCAGCGCCCCAAAGCCCAGTCCCGTGCTCAGCCCACAATATGCGAGAGCTCGACCCACCCCATGGGTGCCGTCCCCGCCCTCGCGCTCGTGCCGCCGCAGCGCGTAAATCATGTGAATGGTGAAGTCCAGTCCCAGGCCCAGGCTCAGCGGGATGGCCGCGATGTTCACGAAATTCCACTCCATGCCGCGCGCCGACATGTAAGCGAGCAAAATCAAGCCACTGAAGGCTAGGGTGGCGATGGCTAGGGAAATTTCGCGCGCCCCCCGGAAGACGATGAGGAGCAGCACTGCCAACACCGCGCCCGCCGGCACACAAATCCGCTGCGCTTCCTCGCGCACCAAGGGCAGGATTTTCTGGTTGAGATAGCGCCACCCCGCCGGATAAAAGCTCGGAATCTGCTCCAGCGCGGCCACGATCGGGGCGTCGCCCGGCACCACCTCCGGCGGCATCTGCATGAAGCCCAGGGCGTTGACCTTGCCCGGACTGCGCTGCAGCAGATGGCCCAGGGTGCCCTCCATCAGCGCGGCCTCGGGCCAGCGCGCCTCCGCCTCCGGCGCCGCCGCATAGGCCGCCAGTTTAGCAAAAACCCGCTGCGCAAGTTGGCCCGCCTCGCCCTCATAGCCCGCCGCGCTGATCGCCGCTTCCAAGCGCGGCCCATCGGCCGCCAGCGCCTGCAACTGCGGCAGATTTTGCGCCTGCCGCGGCGCATCCGGAAAGAGGCGGTCCGGCAAATACCACGACGTCAGCTCCCCCCGCGCCAACCCCGCCTCCAGCACCGCCCGCGCTTCCGCCAGCGCCGCTGCCACCGGAGCCTCGGACCCCGCACTCGCCACCAAGGGCAGCCACTCGCCCTTGCTCTCCGGGGGCTCCATCTTGGCCTGCATGCGCTCCAGGGCGCTAAACGCTTCGCTCTGCACTGGGCGCAGCACATTGGGCCCGCGGTGAATTCCCGGCATCCCGCGGCCCCACAGCACCGCCAGGCAGCCCACCAACAAGACCCCCGCACACCAGCCCGGCAGGCGACGGCGCCAAGGCGAAACCTCGCCCACCGCCACCGCCGCCGTCGCTACCTTAACCTTCAGCCGCATCGCCAACGGCAAAAAACCAAACAACATGATCGCCGCCCCAATCAACACCCCCAGCGCCGTCAAGGTACCCAACTGCGCAATCCCCGGCAACGAACTCAGCGACAGCGAACCAAACACCAAGGCCGTCGTCAGCGCCGACCAAATCACCCCCGGCAACACCCGCCGACACACCCGCGGCCACGTCGCCCCAGGCATGGCCTGCGCCTCGTGCAGCGCCACCACCCCAAAATCCTCAATCATCCCCGTCAAAATCGCCGCAAACCCCATCGACATCACATTCAGCCCCCCATAAATCAACCCCGCCGTCCCCAAGGTCAGCAAGTTCGTGATCAAGATGGCCACCATCAGCAAAATCAGCGGCTTCAGCGTCCGGTGCAGCAGCCAAAACAAAAAGGCCACGATCAAGGTGATCCCCCCCACCGATTGCGACATATCTTGCTGCATGCCCGTGGCAATCTCCGCGCGAAACGCCGGTTCCCCCGTAAAGGCGAGGACCACCGCCGCAAACTCCGGATGCCGCGCCCGCCAAACCGCAATCCCTTCCTCCCGCATGCGCACCAACCATTGCGCCACCAAGCGGTAGTCTGTGGTCACTTGGAGCGGCTCCGCGAACACCAAGCGAAAGGTGCCGTCGTTGCTGCGATACCCATTGCCCGCGCCGCTCGCCCCCAGCAGCTTGGGATCCGCCGCCGCAAAAAGGGGCCCCGTCAACCCCAGGGGGTCATAGGCGCCCACCGCCAACACCTGCGCGTCCTGCGACGTCGCCAACTCCTCTAGCGTCGCCTCCGCCTGGCGCTGCGCCCCCTCACCCGCCAGCTTTTCCCTCAAAGCACGCACCTGCTCCGGAGGCGCATTCAACAGCGCATACGCCACCATTCCAGACAACTCCGCCCCAGCCACCTCGCGGTTTTCTTGGTCCAGCGGTGGGCGCGCGCTCACCTTGTGGCAAAGCTGCCCGAGCGATTCCAAATGGCTGGCCAGCGAAAGCGACGCCGCCTCCGCCACCGCCGCGTCGGGCGTCTCCAGCGTGATCACCAGCCGATTGGCCTTCTGGAACGAATCCCGCAACACCCGCGTCCCCTCCAGGCCCGGCATGTGCTGCGGCAGCAGGTCTAAAACCTCTACGTTGTAGTTCAGGCGGGACAGCCCCACCCATCCCAGCACCGCCGTCACCGCGAGAAGCAAAACATAGGACCAGCGCTGCATGGAAAATCAAAAAGAAAGAGGGGGAGGAACTTAAGACCTGCTTACTTGCACGCCCCTCCGCCAGATGACAAATGGGGAAAATCTCCTTCCGGCCCCCACTACTGCGGCCACCAGCGCAGCAGCAAAGCCCCGCTCCCCAGCACCACCGCCACGGCCCCGCCAAGCCGAAAGGCCAAATGCCGCCCTCCCAGCACCGCCACCACCGCAAACTTAAAACTGCTATTGGCCAGCACCGCGATGAGAATCGCCCGCCACGCCGTGGCCGGAGCCAGGCTGCCCGACTGCACCAACTGAGCCGAAGACAGCGTAATGGCATCGACATCGGTCAGTCCCGAGAGCACCGCCACCGTATAAAGCCCCGCCGCGCCATAGCCATCCCGCGCCACCGCCACCGCCCAAAGCACCCCCGCATAGAGCAGGCCGAACACCAAGGCACCGCGCAGCTCCGCCGGATTCTTCGGCACCGGCATCTCCGCCGTTTGCCGGTAACTCAAGGCATACAGCCCCCCAGCCAATACCACACTAACCCCCAACAGCACCGCCAAGGGCGGCACCATTCCCCCCGCCGCCCCCGGTGCCGCCGCCACCACTTCCACCAGCACCCGCAGCAGCGAAATGCAGGAAGACGCCATGATCACAAAGGCCCCCAAGGGAGCCAGCGACGCATCCCGCGCGGCGCGACGCGCAAAACTCACCGCCGTCGCCGTGCTGGAAACCAAGCCCCCAATCACCCCCCCCAACAGCGCCCCGTTGCGGGCCCCAAACAGTTTGTAGGCCACATAGCCACTCAAACTGATCCCCACGATAAAAACCACCATCAGCCAAATGGAAAAGGGATTCCACACCCCATAGGGGCCATAGCTCGCATGGGGCAGCACCGGAAGAATGATCAGGCTGATGAGCACAAACTGCGCGATCGCCCGCATGTCCCGCTCTCCCACCGCCGCCGCAAATTGGTGCATCGGCTGCTTCAAGTGCAGCAGCAGCAACATCACTCCACCAATCAACACCCCCGCCGCCATTTCATTCGAGGCCAGCAATATCCCCACCGCATATAGCAGCAAAGCCGCCACCTCCGAAGTGATGCCCACCTCCATGCTCCCCACCTTCATCTTCAAAACGTTCGCAAACACCAGCACCGCCGCCAAAGCCAGCAGCCCCGCCGCCACGATCCAACCACCATAAACCACCGCAATTTTGGCGCACACCGTTCCCAGCAGCGCAAAAAAGGGAAAGGTCCGTATCCCTCCCACCGAAGCATCGGTGCGCTGCCGCTGCAGCCCCAACAGGAGCCCCAGCGCCAGCGACACCGTGATTTGCAACAAGGTTTGGGTTTCCATCCGCGAAAAAAGGGCCGACCCGCCCCCGCCCCGGGGCTTGCCATGCCCACTCCTCGCCCCGTTTCACCCCCTTGTAAACCCAGCGCCCCCCGCATCCCGGCCGCCATCCCCGCCGCAAGCCTCATTCCCGGCACCCCGCCAAAGCCAGCCGCTCAAGGCACCTCGGCGCGGCGGCATTCCTCAATGAGCCTAGCATACGTCTTTTCAGCGTGGTCGTAGGCGGCCTTAAAGTCGTCCCGTTCGTCGGCGTCCATGAAGCGCTCCTTTTGCGAGCGGCACTGCCGCACCCCCGCCGCGCACCACTCCGCACTCTTCACCGAACTGCGAATCGCTTGGCCCGCGACTTCAATGAAAATGGGATTGCTGTGCGAGGACTGGAGGATGCGAAGGGCGACCCAACTGCTCGTGGCGATGGGGACCTCAAAGCTCAGATCTTCGAGGTGGCCGTCAGCTTCCAGTTCTCGCCGGGCCACCGGAAATCCATTCACGATCACCTCCACCGCCACCCGGCGGGACTCGCCCAGGCGCGCCCATTCCACGCTCCAGAAGGGCCGGGCCGCCGGACCACCCCACGGGGGAACGGCGTTAGGCTTTTTCGAAAAAGTCGGATTCACTTTTTCCGGCAACATCGCGGCAACTTTGGCCGTGAGCGTGACCGTGGCCGGTTTAGCGAGACGCAAGGTGCTATCCCCCTCGCCCATGCCTTGCTGGTTGGCGCGGAAGGCCAGCAAGTGACTCTTGCCATCGCCGACGTAGTTGCGGCCAGCCCGGATGCCCTCGCACCAGTCTTCATAAGCCAGCTTGCTAGGAAGGTGCACGTAGCTGCGGCCCAGGCCGACCCTTTCCCCGTAAATGCAAGGGAAATCAGTTTCGCCACTAATGCGGGTGCGGAAACCCACGTTGAGGGTGTGATACCAAATGTTCAGCTCCCAAAGATAGGGCGTATCCACCGTCGAAAGAAAGTCGACCGCAGGCACCAATTGGCCGGTGGGGCCTGGCACCTCGTGGGTCACATCCACAATGTATTCATTGGCGCCAATGCCATCAAAGGGGGGAATCTCGTAGTTGGGCAACTCCGTAGCGGCCGTCGCCAGACCCCAACCAGAGTGCGCCGGACCCACCAAGGCCCCCTGGGCTTTGGCCCACTTGAGGGTGTTGAGGCCCAATTTGGGCCAATGCTGCGACGAAGTCCCTCCGGGATACATTTGATCCTTGAGCCGCAACAAGCAGAGGTGTCCGCTCTCATGCGAGCCAAAGCCGGACACCTCAATGTCGTAGCGCAACAGATAGGGATATTGCGAGGTTTCGCTAATCGCCCCAGTGAAAAATTGCTTTTGATAATCAAAGCAGGGCCCCCAGGTGAGGTTCGCCCCAATCTTCAAATCTTCCCCCATGATGTGCCGCTGCATGTCCGCCGCATGCACCCCTTCGCTGGGCTTGGTGTAGTGCGCGCAGCCCGCCGCGTGAATGTGGTGATCCCCCGACCACCAGCCCATGGTGGAAGGATCAATCCAGCGCTTCACCTGAAAGTGGAGCTCCGCCGTGCTCGAGTCGATCCTCACCTGGCGCTGCTCCGCCATCGACTCCGGGCCGCGGGTAAAGGTAATCTGGTATTGGCCCGCAGGAAGGCGCACCCGCTCGCCATCGGCGCGATAGATTTGCGGATGAAAGGCGAAGTCGGGGGCGCTGCGTTTCGCTTGCGAGGGATAGACCAGGCCAGCTTGATCGCGGATTTCAAACCCCGCCGTGGTAGGCTGACCATTTTCATCTTTGACGTGGAAAAGGATCCCGCTCGTGGGCAAGCAGTTGAAGAGCACGTCGACTTCGTTGCGATAGCCAATGTCCTGAGTCCCCTGGCCCACACTAAACGAAATACTAGCCTGGCGGCGGCCGGCGTCGCGGCTGTACACTTGAAGAATCCGATATTCCAACTCAAGGCCGCTCAGGGTGGCCGCAAGCGGCTGGTCCTGATACAGACGCAGGTCGAGCCATTGGTTGGGAATGTCTTTGGCTGCGGCGTTGTGCATGCTAGCAGCCTGAGGGCTAAAGGCTTGCAGTGGCGCGGTGGTGCCAGACTGATTGTGCACCTTCACCAGAAATTGCCCCCAGCCCTGTTCCGGCAGCACCGCTGCGGCGGGACCCTGGCTCACCTTGACGCGCATCTCCGGGTTGATGTCGACGCCGCAAAGCGCATAGCGATCTAACACCTTTTGCACCCCAAGCCGCGCCGCCGCCGCATCCCCTTCATTGAGGGATGCAACGAGCGCATGGCGATCCGAGGGACTCAGGGGAAATCCCAGGTAATCCATGGCCTCAACGACGCGCTGCACCTGCACCTTGAGCGGCTGAATCTCGACAGTGTCGGACTGCGGAAAATCCGCCGCCCAGCTGCCCAGAGGCACCAAAAAGAAGGCGACGGCGACGGCGGGAAATAAATGGAAAAGGTGCACAGAAGGGCGCGAGGGTTAGGCGGCCCATGCTGCCGCAAGCCCGCCAGGGCAGCAATCCTTTTCGCCCAAAAAGGCCTCCGCCCCCGGCTCAGCTCCTCATTGGACCACATCCCCCCTGCCCCGCCTGGCGGCACGGCCGCTGCCTCTCATTTTTTGGAAGCAGCGGGCTGAGGAGCCGCCGCCGCAGGCAACGGAGCTGCCTTTGGCGCAGGCACTGCTGCTGGCGTTGCTGCTGCTGGCGTTGCTGCTGCTGGCTTCGGAACTGCGGCGGCAGGTGCCAACTCCACTTTCCCCGATGGCGGCAGACTAGCCTGCTGCTGAAACGCCGCAGCGCGCTGCCGGTGGCTTTGCGCCAGCACCGGGCTGCCCATTCTGGCATAGGCCTCGGCCAAAATGAGGTGGGCCGCAGCCGAGGGCGCCCCCTTCAGCGCCGCCTCCAACGCGAACACCGCATCCTTCGCTTGCCCCATCGCCAAAAGCACTTGGCCCTTGGTGTCGAGAAAAGTCGGGGCCCCAGGATAGTTTTTCAAAACCGCGTCAATGATCGGCAACGCAGCCCCAGCAATGCTCGGATCGCGCTGCAGAGCAAGGGCACCAGCATAATTGTTAGCAATGATGGGGTTCGCGGGAAGGAGCTCCCAGGCCTTTTTAAACTCCGTCAACGCTAACTGTTGGCGCCGCTGGCCCAGGCTCGCCAGCCCCGCCATCAACTGCACATGCGCCAAAAGGCCAGATCCCTCCAGGCGCGCCAAAACGCGCTCGCGCAACCCCGCCTCCCGGTCCCAGGTCGCCAGGCCCTGCAACAATTCCACCGTCAAGTCGAGGTGTTCCGGCTCGTTGCTGAGTCCACCCGCAACGATCTCCAGCCAGCGAACCGGATCGGGCTCTTTTGCGGTCCGGCAAGCCACGGCGGCTTGTCGGTAAATCGCAGCTTGCAGCGCTTTGCAGGGGGGCGTAGTTCCAGCGGCGCGGGCAATCTCAATCGCCTTTTCCAGGTCGCCCTGCACAAGAGAGGCCTGCGCCAGAGCGGAGGCGCGGCTCAGGCTGGCTTCAGGGGAAGCGGCGTCCTCGGCGGCGGCGACTTGGGCCGCTACCTTCCCCGCCGCCTCTTGGGCCTCCTCTTGGCGACCGAGGTTTTTCATCGCCTGGGCCCGCAAAAGTTGCGTGGATGAAGTGGGAGCCGTGATCGATTCCGCAGTCGCCAGCACATTTAGCCAGTCGCCCTCTGCCGCGAGAACTTCGGCCAAGAGGGCCTTGGCGACATTGATGTCGACCTCGCCTTGACCCTTGGTGGGATCCGCTTTCATCGCCAGCTGAAGGCAAATCTTCGCTTCGGCAGCAGCGCGCCCCCCACCTCCCGTCGGAGCCGTGGCCATGATAAGCTGAGCCCGCCGCAAATGGGCCGGCCCATAGACCACATCGTCGCCCGGGGCCAGTTGATTGAGCAAATCCACGGCAGGCTGGATTTGGTTCAGCGAAAAATAGACCTCCATCAACTTCATGCGAGACTCGCGCGCGGCCGGGGCCTCCTCAAGTTGGCGCCGCAGCCACAGCGCGGCCTCTTTGGGCTTTTGCGCGGCTAAGGCAGCATCCGCCTGCTTTTCGAAATAGGCCGGCCCAGGGTGCAGTCGACGAGTCATCGCCGCAGCCGAGATCACCCCCGTGAGGGCCAAGGCGGCAACCGCAGGAATCACCAACCGCGGCACCTGGCGCAGAGAAAAAGGCACCGCTGGATCGATAGGTTTCGCTGTATTGTAACTCATAGAAAATCAAGGTGCTGGTTTGAGAGTCATTTGCTCGGCCAAGGCAGTCCGGGCGGCCATCAGCAGCTCCGCCGCCTGCTGTCCTTCATAGGAACCAAGCCGGGCCGCCCCCGGCAAGACGACCTGCACCTGACAGAAGGGCCCCGCCCCCTCCAAGCCCTCTTTTTCCATCTCCGTGCCCTTGAACCGGGCCACCAGCGTCTGCCAACGGGCCTGAAGGCGCGCCTTGCGGTTCGCCGGGCCGCCGACATAGCGCTGGCTAGGCAAATCGTAGTTGTCATAGCAAACCAGCATCGGCGCCCGCTGCGCCTCTTTGGAAAGCAGTTCTAAGTAGGAAAAGGGCGTGCTTCCCTTGGCGCCAGTGGCCCCCTCGCGCTGCACCGCCCACTCGCGGCTGATGTAGCAATAGCGCAGCGGGTGCTGATGATCGTAGGGGAGATCTGCCGCCACCATGGCCCTGAGGCTTCCCTTGCGGTAGGTCCAGAGATGCTGTTGCAACGAAATCTGCTCAATCAAACTGGACTCGCTGCCAGTCTCGTCCTTTTGCCAACCAGCCAACTCGGCGGGCAGGTCGATCGCCGCGAGGGAGGGCAACCTGGAAGTGTCCACCGCCGCCACCGGGGCCTCGTTCTGGCGGAAAACCACCAAGTCCGTCACCGAAGCAACGACGATGACGCCAATGATCAGGCTGAGCGGCCGGGATAGCCGCGCGGTGAGGCGGCGCCCCGCCTCCAGCGGTGCCAAGGGCAGAGCGTCAACTTCCAAGGGGCGAGGGGGCGATATTTCCAAGAGGCTTCGGCCGGGTTTGCGCCAGTGAAGCTTGAGTCGACCCAGCGTTTCGGGAATCGCGCGCATGCTGGGCAGCAGGGCTAGGACAAACAAATAGACCGCAAGGCCGGTTAATTCATGGCGCCAGCCCTTCGTCAAATCAATGTTGTGCGCGTAAAGCCAGGCGATCCCAAAAATGCGCAGGCAATTGCCGAGAACTAGGAGAACCGCAGAGCTGAGCAAGATGGCGATCGAGGCGAAGAACCCTTGGCGATACCAGTTGAGGTAGATTTGGGCCGCGACCAAGCCCGTGATCAAGGATTGCATGCCACTGCAGGCCTCCTCCACTAAAATAGCCCCCTGGCTTGTCTCCAGGATAACCCCTTGCCGCACATGGGCGACCCGCGTCAAATCCAAAGCCCACGACGCCATTTCCGTGGCCAAGCGCTGCAACACCAACAGCAGGTTCCCCTGCAAAAAGGGCACCGGCAAGCAGATCAAACCTATCAAAATCGCGGCCCCGCCAAGCCGAGACCAAGGCAACACCCGGGCCAACCAAGCAATGCCAAATAGGCCTAAACCAATCATTTGCAGCGCCGGAGATCCCGCGAGGGCCCCCATCAGAAACGTCAGCCCAGCAACCACTCCAACGAAGATCACTCCCTTGGACGAATTTTCCGAGGGCCCAGAGTAGGCGGGAATGTCGCGGGACAAAACCACCAGCAACCCCACCACGCCCAGCGGAAAACCCACCTCCAGCGACCCAAAAGAGGCCAGTTGATACGTCAGCAGACCCAGCGCCGCGAGAAAGAGCACAGCAAAAAACCGGGTAACCCAGGCGCTCCGCTTCCTGCGATCGGAGGTGTTGTAGCTGACGGGGACGGAGGGGGCAGGCACCGGTTCAAGGGAAGCACTAGACATGGCATTAAAAACAGGGAGCAAAGATAAAAGTCAGACTGCTTGTAAACGAAAAAAGCCATTCCGCCAGCTTTAGAATGAACAAACGTCGCCTCCATCGAGGCTTCCAGGGCGGATCCGACGCGCGAAGACGGCGGGCGCGAGGTCACGTTCGAAGACGAATGGTTCACCCATGGCGGCAAAAGAGAATGTGGCATGCAAGCTGGCGGGATGGCCCCAGGCCTGTCGCAGCCCCCCCCTCACTGAGGTCCAAATCACCACCACTCCTTCTCCCTTAGCGCCTTTCTCGTTGCCGGGCAAAATAAAAAACGTCCTTTTTTTGGCGCACCCGAGCCGACGCGGCGCGATTAGCCCTATTCCAAAGAACCTTGCCTCGCCCCAAGATCGCCGCCCTCGGCCC
>CALQKQ020000094.1 GCA_943331195.2 Akkermansia muciniphila
CGAGGAAGAGGGCGGCGGCGGCGGCGGCGGCGGGGAGGGCTCCGGGGAGGGGCGGAGGACCGGCTAGGGGGCGGCTTTGGGGTGGGGTGCGGCGTTTCCAAAGCATCGCGCCGAGGGTGGCGAGGAGGCTGAGGCGGATCCAGACGAGGGCGCGCTGGACCCAGGAGGGCAGGAGGATGGGGTGGATGGTTTGGGTGGCGGAAACGGGGCCGTTCCAGCCGAAGGAGACGCTGCGCCATTGCCATTCCGGGAGGGCGGGGCCGGTTTGGATTTGGGCTTTTTGGTCGTAGATGAGGTTGGATTTGATTTGTGGTTTGAGGCCGCGTTCTTGGGAGGGGGGGGCTTCATTGGAGGCGTAGTCTGCGGAGGCCGAGGAGGCTATGGAGGCGCGGACGATGGGCATCAAGCGGCCGCCGAAAAAGGAGGGGGCGGCGTGCAATTTCTCCACTTGGGGAAAGAGCATGCCGGTGACTTGTTGGCTGATGAAGGGAAGGGCCACGGCAGCTAGGGCGAGGAGGCTGAGGCCCTGCGCTAGGGCCATGGCCTTGCCGGCGCGGCCGCCGAGGGGGACCACCCGCGCCAGTGCTAACACCGCCACGAGGGTAAACCAGGTCCAGCGGGGCGCGCCTGGTTCTTGCCAGGAAAGCAGCATCAAAAAGAGGGCGGTGAGGCCGGCGCCGAAGCCCCAGAGGCGGTAAACCGCGAGGGAAAAGACCAAGAGGAGAAAGACGTCGAGGAGCGACCAAGCGGTGAGCCAATCGCCCTCGGTCCACTCGGGGCCGAAGAGGGCGAGGAGGCGCCAGCCGGGGGGGAGGTGGAGGGTCGCGCGGAGGCTTTCGGCACCGCTCGTCCAGCCGGTGGCAGGGACCTCGCCATCGAAGGGGGCGCGGCCGGTGGCTTCTAACTGGAGGTCCCGGGTGCGCACTTCGACGCCGGATTCTTGGGTGCTAGGATTGCGGGTAATGAGCTGGCCGACGCCTCCGATTTTGACGGCGCCGAGGGCATGGCCGGGGGCGGCATCGAGTCGCCAGGTGCGCTGGGCGGAGCCGCTGAGGCGGTCGCGGTAGGTGACGTTGTGGCCGGATTCATCGAGCCAGAATTCGCGTTCGAATTGCAAGCCGGGGGGGCGTTCGTGGCCCATGCCGCGGAGTTTTTCTTCGATTTGGAAGGGGGTTTTGGGGTCCCAGAGGTAGACGGGGAGTTGGCGCCAGGCTTCGGGAAAGGTGGTTTGGGAGACGTCGATGGAAGTGATGTTGCGCAGTTCGATGAGGCGGAGTTGGGGGGCGGCGCGGAGGGCGATCAATTCGCTGTCGGCGAGGGGGGCGGCGCCGTCGGCGTAGCGGAAGGTGGTGGGAGGGTTGGTGCGGAAGGCGGTGCATTTGATGAGCCATTTGCCGGCGCGGACTTGGGCTTTGAGGCGCCCGGCGTCGTCGACGGCGCAGGGAATGGGGGCGTCGAGGGAGCTGAGCAGCCAGCCTTCGGGGAGGAGGTGGCCGAGGGATTCCTCGCGGCTTTTGCCGGCTACGGAGAGCTCGATTTCGCTGTGCAGGAGCATGGGGGTGCCGTCTTCGAGGACGCGGTAGACCTGACGGGTGAGAAGGTCGCGGTCGGCCGCTTCGGCGCGGGTGCGCTTGAGCCAGAGGGTGCCATCGGGTTCCCAGTCGGGGGCTTCGACGGCTTTTCCATCGGTCGTTAGGGTGAGGAGACCGATTTGCGGGGGGATGGGAAGGCGCTCGGGCATGGCCTTCCAGGGAAAGGATCCGGCGACGGTGTGGATGCCGGGAGTGAGGCGGAGAGATGGGCCGACCTCGCGGGCGAGGACGGGGGCGGGTTGGCCGTCGACGGTAACGGCTTGGGGCCAGGTTTCGGGGCCGCCGGGGAGGGTCAACCAGGCGGAGTCGAAGGCCTGCACGCGGAGGGAAAAGGAGCCGCCGGTGGGAGCGGCTTGGAGTTGCAGGGTGGAGGGCCACAAGCTGGTGCGCTGGGCGGCGTCGGAGTAGAGTGGGGGGCTGTGGTGCTGTGGGGCATCGCGCAGGGCCCAAGGCTCCCAGCTGCGGAGGGCCTCGGGGAGGAGGGGAGGGGTCGGCTGCGCTTGCAGGGCTGCGGCGAGGTGGCCGGCGGCGAGGAGGAGAAGGGAGAAGCGGAGTTTCATGGGCCGAGCGGGTGGGCGACAACTTAAGGCCAACGCGAGCAGGGCGCAGGATTTTTTAAGGGGGCCTGGCGGTGCCTGAGGCGGCAGAAACGGTGCGGCGCTGGTGAGGCCGGCGAAAGCACGGTCCTGGGGAGCCGTATGGGATCTCGGCGCGGAGCGGAGAGGGCTTGCCGGCCGGAACCGCCTGGTTAGACGGGAGGTGCCGCGATGGAAAACCCCTTCCTTTGGCCGCGCCATTTCTACCCTCCTTTGCATCTGCTTCGGCGACGCGGCTCCTGGCTTTATCCTCCCTATGGTTTTTCTTCCTCATCTGATGACATCATTCTCGCCTTGGATCTCCCGCGTTGGCGCGGTGTTGCTCGGCTCTGCGGCCCCGCTGTGGGCTGGGTGGGACATCGGGCCGGACCGCTGGGTGGCCACGGATGGACTGGGGCGGAGCTTGCCCACGGCTGCGGAGGTGGGCATGCCCAAGGGGAACCGCACTGTGGGCCTTTTTTACTTTCTCTGGAACGAGGGGCAAAATCCGGTTTACGACCTGAGCAAATTGCGCGCGGCTAACCCAGAGCAGCCCGTCTTGGGCCCGCCCAACGCCTTTCATCACTGGGCCGAGCCGCTCTTTGGATACTACCGCCAGGACGACGTCTATGTGTTGCGGAAGCATCTGCAGATGGTCAGCGATGCGGGGGTGGATGTGCTTTTCCTAGACGTCACCAACGCCCTAACTTACGACGGAGTGCGCGATCGCCTTTGTGAGGTGCTGAGCGAGCGGCGCGCCCAGGGGCAGGCGGCGCCCTCGATCGCTTTCCTTGCTAACAGTCATAGTGCCAAGACCGTGGAGCACCTGTACCGGACCTTCTATCAGCCGGGGAAAGCGCGGGAGCATTGGTTTTTGTGGCAGGGCAAACCGCTCCTCTTGAGTCCTCCGGAGGGGCTCAGTGAGGAGGTGAAGGCCTTCTTTGAGATCCGCCATTCGTGGGCGTGGACGAAGGACCAGGCCTGGTTTGGGGACGGTCGGGACAAGTGGCCGTGGTTGGATCACACGCCGCAGACGCCGGGCTGGCACGAGAGCCCGGATCGGCCGGAGCAGATCGTGGTCTGCGCGGCGGAGCACCCGATTTCGGCGATTGGGCGGAGTTTTCACGGCGGTCACCAACCTCCGCCGGAGCAGTGGCAATCTGGTGCGGGAGCTTACTTTGCCGAGCAGTGGCAGCGGGCGCTGCAAGTGGATCCTCCCTTTGTGTTCCTGACGGGTTGGAACGAATGGATCGCGCAGCGCTTCATTGATAAAGAAGGCACCATGAGTATGGCAGGGCGGAAATTGAAGCCGGGGGATTCCTTTTTTGTGGATCAGTATTCGGAAGAATTCAGCCGCGATTTGGAGCCGATGAAGGGCGGGTTTGGCGATGCCTATTACTATCAAATGGCTGGTGCGATCCGGCGCTACAAGGGAGCGCGCGCGCCGGAGCCGGTGGGGGCGGCGGCGATTGCGGTGGATGGGCAATTTGGGGACTGGGAGGCGGCGGCGCCGGAATTTCGCGACACCCTGGGGGATCCGGCGCGGCGCGATCATCCGGGCTGGGTGGGGGAGCCGGCGTTTCTCGACCAATCCGGCCGCAACGACCTAGCGGTGGCCAAGGTCGCGCAGGATGCGGCTCATTTGTATTTCTATGTGCGCAGCAGCGCCGCCTTGAGTGCGCCCGGGGAGCATTGGATGCAGCTTTGCCTGGACACGGATGGCAAGGCCTCGACGGGGTGGTTAGGCTACGACTTTGTGGTCAATCGGCGCGGGCTGGACGGGAAGCGGGGCACTTTGGAGAAATGGCAGCGGGACGGAAGTTCGCAGCTCGTGGCGGCGGAAATCCCGCTTTTTTGGGAAGGCACCCAGTTGGAGCTAGCCATTCCGCGAGCGGCCCTCGGCTTGCCGCAGGGGGCGGCGGCGGTGGATTTCAAATGGGTCGACAACATCGTTTTGGGCGGGGAGGCCACGGCCTTCACTTTGCATGGGGATGCCGCGCCCAACGACCGCTTCAACTACCGCGCCATGCTTCCGGCGGTTCCTTGAGAGGCTTTTCTGCGATGCAATCGATGAAATCGACCGGGCCTTGGGGGATCGATCTCGGCGCAGAATCCGGCGGGTCAGTGGGGGCGACGGTGCGGGGAAGGGTGCTGGTAAATGGGCTGGTGCTGGCGCGCGCTTGGGGCGAAGGGGGAGCGCTTGGCGAACTCCGCCGCAGGCTGGGCGCATCCGGTGCGGCGGCGGTTGGCTAGTTCGCCTCGCCGCCTCGTGGCTGCGGCTGCGGGGAGGGGGCCTGGGCTCGCTTTTTTTCTAACTTCTCATTGATCATGAACCGCCACTTTGATGCCAACGCTGCGCTCGGCTCCACGCGCCGCCGATTTTTGGGCGGTCTCGCCGCCACGGCTCTCGCCGCTCCGCTGCGGGCGGAACCGGAGATCAAGGCGGAGGACTGGGTTTTCATCGACAACGGCAAGCTGCGCCTGGGGGTGAAGAAGGGCTCCGGGGCGGGCATCGGCTGGCTTTCCGCGAGCAAGTCAAAGAGTAACTTGCTCGACCACTGGGACCACGGGCGGCTTATTCAGCAGAGTTACTACGGCAAAGAGGACGGATCCCGCTGGGTCGACAAGCCGTGGCGGTGGAATCCGGTGCAGGGCGGCGACTACCTGGGCCATGCGGCGGAGGTGCTGGAATTGACGAGCGATGCGGTTTCGATGGCGGCGCGGATTCGTCCGCGGAACTGGGCTGGGGGGCAGCTCCTGAGCGACTGCGAGATGAGTCAGCACATTCGCTTGGAAGGCAACCTGGCGATTGCTCGGATGGGTTTTCGCTATAGCGGAAAAGAGCGTCATCCGGAGATGCACCACGAAGTGCCGGCGGTCTTTCTGGAGCCGCATTTGTCGACTTTGGTGCACTACAGCGGGGATCAGCCCTGGACGGGAGGGGCCTTGCAGCGTTCTCGGCCCGGCTGGCCTAACGAGAGTAGGTCGATTCCGGAGCACTGGGCGGCCTACGTCAACGGGGAGGGCTCTGGGGTGGGGGTATTTGTGCCGGTGGCGGCGGAATTGACCTGCTATCGCTTTGGGGCTTCTGAGGAGGCGGCGGGAGCCTGCTCGTATTTTGCGCCGCTGGTGAAGTTTGCCATGACTCCGGGGTTGGAATACAGCTACGATATGGTTCTGGCGGTGGGCCGCCCGGAGGAGATGCGCGCGGCCTTCGCTGGGCTCAAAGACCGGCTGGCGGCGGCTCCTCCTGCTCACTCTGCGAAATGAAAATCACCCTCTTTATTCCCTGTTTTATCGATACCCTTTATCCTCGGGTGGGCATCAGCATGGTGCAGATCCTGGAGAAATTGGGGCATGTGGTGACGTTTCCCGAAGCCTTGGTGTGCTGCGGGCAGCCGCCCTTCAATTCTGGTTATTGGCCGGAGGCGCGCCAGGTGGCGCGGCCGGTGCTTCAAGGTTTGGCGGACGCCGAAGTGGTGGTGATAGGGAGCGGATCCTGCGGCGCCATGATGAAGGTTTTTTATACAGAGCTCTTTGCCGGCGAGCCGGAAGAGGCTGCGGCGCGGGCCCTTTCGGCAAAATGTTATGAATTTTCTGACTTTCTCGTGAACCAGCTAGGGGTGACCGATTTGGGGGCGGTGTTTCCGCACAAGGTGACGATTCACGATGGTTGCCACGGGCTGCGGGAAATGAACGGCAAGGCTCCGCCGCGGGCCTTGCTCAAGCAGGTGCGGGGCTTGGAATTAGTGGAAATGGCTGAGGCGGAGACCTGCTGCGGTTTTGGGGGCACCTTTGCCACTAAATTTCCCGCGATTTCCAGCGCCATGGGCGAGGTCAAATGCGCCTCCGCCGCTGCGACCGACGCGGACTTTGTCGTCTCCAACGATTCCAGCTGCTTGATGCATCTCCAAGGCCTGCTCAGCCGAGAGGGTCGGCCGCTCAAAACCATTCACCTCGCCGAAATCCTCGCTTCTGTATGAATCCTCACGCGGTCCAGTTCCAAAGCGATGCCGGGCGGCTGGCGGCCGACCTAACGCATCGCCAGCGCATTCAGAGTGCCATGGCGAAGTATGGGGCCGCGCGCGGGCCGCGCCAGGCGCTTTTCCGCGATTGGCAGGAGGGGCGGCAGACGGCGGCCGAGACCAAGTGGGCCGGGCTTAACCAGCTCGACGAGCACTTGGTGGCCTTCGAAAAAAACGCCACCGCGCGGGGCACCCAAGTGCACTGGACGAGCACGAGCGAGCAGGCCCGCCAGGTCATCGTGGACATTCTGCAGCGGCACCGCGCTCAGCGCATTGTTAAATCCAAGGTGATGACCTCCGAGGAGATTCATCTCAATCAATTGCTGGAGTCGCTCGGCTTCCAGGTGGTGGAAAGCGATCTTGGGGAGTACATCCAACAGCTCAAAGGGGAGCCGCCCTATCACTTTGTGTTTCCTTGCATGCACCTCAGCCGGGAGGAAATCAGCGACCTTTTTGAAAACCACCTAGGCACGGCGCAGACGCACGATCCCGAGGAACTCACCATGATCGCGCGCCGGGTGCTGCGGCAAAAGTATATCGAGGCGGACGTCGGGATCACGGGGGCTAACTTTCTGGTGGCGGAGACGGGGATGGTTTCGATCACGGAGAACGAGGGCAATGCGCGGCTGACGGCGGCCCTGCCGCGGGTGATGATCACGCTGGTGGGGATTGAAAAAATCCTGCCGCGGCTGTCTGATCTAGCGCTTTTTCTGCCGATGCTGGCGACGGCGGGGACGGGCCAGCCGCTCACCTGTTATAACACCATGTATGGGGGGCCGCGGCAACCCGGCGAAGTGGATGGGCCGGAGGAGTGGCACGTGGTGTTGTTGGATAACAACCGCACCACCCTGCTCGCGGATCCCGAGCAGCGCGACGCCCTGCACTGCATCCGCTGCGGAGCCTGCCTCAACGTGTGCCCGATCTTCAAAAACGTGGGCGGCTTCAGCTATGGCACCACCTACCAGGGGCCGATTGGGTCGGTGATCACGCCGCACCTGCGCGGGCTGCAGGACTGGAAGCATTTGTCAGGAGCATCGACGCTGTGCGGGGCCTGCACGGAGACGTGCCCGGTCAAAATCGACCTTCACCACCACCTCCTGCACAATCGTCGCAACGGGGTCCAGCAGGGAGGCAGTCGCGGGGAGGGTCTGCTGTGGCGCGCCTTTGCTTTTTTGATGAACCATCCCCGGCTCTATGGCCTGGCGGTCCGGCTAGGGCGCTTGGCGCAACCGCTGCAGAACATGATCGCGGGTGAAGCCCTCGACCCGCTGCAGGCTTGGACGAAGACGCGGGAGCTTCCGGAATTGGCACCGCAGTCCTTCCGCGAGTTTTGGAAAAATCACCGCCCGGCACTCCCGCAGGACCAAAGGAGGTCGTCATGACGGAGCGCGACAAGATTTTGCAGCGGATCCGCCTGGCTTTGAAAAATCCCGCGCCGATGCCTGGTGCGCACGGGAGCGCCACGGGATTGAGGGCGGCGCGCACGGCAGCGGAAAGTGCTCGGGATTGGCTGCCGCAGGTGGGGCCTAGTCCGGGGGATTGGATGACGCTTTTTACGAAGCACTGCAGCGATCTCAAGACGGAGATCGTGGTGGTTGGAGATGCGGCGGCGGCCCAGGAGCAACTGCGGCGCTTGGCCCTAGCGGAGCAGTGGCAGCGCGTCGCCACCCACGGCGCGGGTGAGGCGGCGGAGGCCGCAGGGGCGCTCGGCTTGCCGGTGCTGAGCACTGACGGCGGGTACGACGCCAAGGAGTTGGAGGCCTGCGATGCGGGGATCAGCGGCTGCGATGCCTTGATCGCCCAAACTGGATCCATCTTGCTCACGGCGCGCAGTGGGGGCGGGCGGGCCTTGTCGGTGTTGCCGCCGCACCACGTGGTGGTGGCCCGGCGGGAGCAGTTGGTCCCGGATCTTCCGGCGGCCTTTGCGTGGCTGCACCATTGTTATGGCCCGGCTGATTGGCCTAGCATGATGACCCTCATCACCGGGCCCAGCCGCACCGGGGACATTGAGCGCATCCTCGTGCTCGGGGCTCACGGGCCCAAGAAGCTGACGGTTTTGGTCTACTGAGTTAGGCGAGAGGGTGCTTTTCCCTGGCCTCGCTGATGGCCCGGCGGGCTGAGGGGAGCTTTACCCTGCGGAGGAGATCCCCGGCCTTTTTCCTTTGTGCTGCGGCCCCTTTGCTGCTTGCCTACCAGGAATCCAACCTACGATTGACCATGGACAAAACCGCTAAGACTTTCCTTCACCAACTGCTCGGAACCCCCAGCCCGACTGGGTTTGAAATCACGGGGCAGCGCGTCTGGGCGGGCTATGTTAAGGCTTTCAGCGACCGGGTGGAATGCGATGCCTATGGCAGCGCTTGGGCGGTGCTGGAGGGCAAGTCCCCCGTGAAGTTGATGCTAGAAGCCCACGCGGATGAGATCGGCTACATGGTCAAATACATCACCAAGGAAGGCTTCATCCACGTCGACCGCATCGGCGGGAGCGACTACGCCACGGCGCGCGGGCGGAAGGTGATTTTCCAAGGAGAGAAGGGGCCGGTCAAAGGGATCATTGGCAACACCGCGATTCACATCCGCGACCGCACTGGCGGTGAGAAGGCTCCGGAGGTGCATGAACTCTATGTCGATGTCGGAGCGGACTCGGACAAGGAAGTGGCCAAGTTGGGGCTGCGGGTGGGGCATCCTGCGGTCTATGCGGATACCTTGGAGGAGTTCGGCGACGGGCGCCTTTGCGGGCGGGCCATCGATAATCGCATGGGCGGCTTTATCATTGCCGAGGTGATGCGCCGCTTGCACAAACAGCAGGATAAACTGGCGGTCACAGTGGTCGCGGCGAATTGCGTGCAGGAGGAAATCGGCGGCTATGGCGCGCGCATGGTCACGTACCGCTTGCAGCCGGATGTGGCGATTTGTTTGGATGTGACCCACGCTACGGATACGCCTGGAATTGAAAAATCCAAGCATGGCAGTGTGAAGTTAGGGGCGGGCCCCAGTGTGACGCACGGGACGGCTTGTCATCCCCTGGTGGTGCAGCGGATTGAGAAGGTGGCGGCCAAGGAAAAGATTTCTCTGCAGCACGAATCCTCGTCGCGGTATAGCGGCACGGACACCGATTCCATGTATCACATTCGCGAGGGCACGCCCTGTGCGCTGGTTTCGCTGCCGTTGCGCTATATGCACAGCGTCGTGGAATTAGTCGACCTCCAGGATGTGGAGCAAGTGATTCAGTTGCTGACAGCTTTCGCACTTCATTTGAAACCCGAGGATCGCTTTGGGCACGAGTTGTAAGCGGAGGTTTTCGGCGGCCAGGAGCGGCGAGAGTCGCGGAACTCCCTAAGAGACAGCGCCTGCCGGTGCCAGGCGCACCGCTGGCGATGCAACGCTCCAGGAGGCAACCAAAGCGGAGTGTCGCAGACAAAACTCGGGAAATCGCGGGAAATGCCATCTTCATGGAGGACTGGCCTCCGCCAGCGGCAGGGGCGGCAGGCCTAGTTCTTTGAGGAATCCATTGTGCCTGAGTGTTGTAAGCGGTTGGCATGGCACCGTCGTCTTTGAGTTGACGCCGCAACCGGGATTCAGGCGGCTCGGGGTGTGGCCTTGCGGGCGGCTTTGGCGCAGGCGGCGGGGGTGAGTTCGGGGATCCGGCTGACAGCCATGGTGGGCAGGCGGGTGAGGACATCGCGCAACCAGGCGAAGGGATCCAGTCCGTGGCTGCGGCAGGATTCGATGAGGGTGTAAAGGATCGCGGCGCGTTTCCCGGCCTCGGCTTCGCCGATGAACCGCCAGTTCTTTTTGCC
>CALQKQ020000095.1 GCA_943331195.2 Akkermansia muciniphila
AGACGACGGAGTCGCCGGGGGCGAGTTGGTTGAGAAGATCGACGGCGGGTTGGATTTGGTTGAGGGCGAGTAAAACTTCGAAGAGCTTCATGCGCGGCTCGCGGGCGGTGGGATCTTCCTCGATTTGGCGGCGCAGCCAGAGGGCGGTGTCCCTGGTTTTTCCGGCGGCGGCGGAGACTTCGGCGCGCTTTTGGAAAAATGCGGGTCCGGGGTGAAGGCGGCGGGTGACGGCGGCGGCGGAGATGGCGCCGGTGAGGGCCAAGGCGGCGACCGCGGGGAAGGCGAGTCGGGGCACGTGGCGGAGGGAAAAGGGCTGCGCCAGATCGACATGTTTAGCGGTGTTGTAGCTCATGGAAGATCAAGGGGCAGGAGTTAGGACCAATTGTGCGGCCAGCGAGGCGCGGGCGGCGGTGAGCAATTCGGCGGCCTGTTGGCCTTCGTAGGAATTGA
The DNA here is from genome assembly GCA_943331195.2 of Akkermansia muciniphila. Lineage (GTDB taxonomy): Bacteria > Verrucomicrobiota > Verrucomicrobiia > Verrucomicrobiales > V1-33 > CAIZWU01. The sequence goes on from CALQKQ020000095.1 coordinate 451, forward strand.
GGCGGGGGGCGCCGGGCATGACGACTTGGACTTGGCAGAAGGGCCCGGCGCCGTCGAGGCCTTCCTTTTGGATGTCGCCGCCGCGGAGTCGGGCGACCAGGATATCCCAGCGGGCGCGGAGGCGGGCCTTGCGGTTGGCGGGTCCACCGACGAAGCGCTTGCCGGGCAGGTCGTAGTTGTCATAGCAGACGAGCATGGGCGGGCGGTTGGCTTCCTTGGAGAGGAGTTCGAGATAGGAGAAGGGGGAACTGGACTTGAGGCCGGTGGACCCCTCGCGCTGGACGGCCCAGTCGCGGCTGATGTAGCAGTAGCGGAGCGGGTGTTGGTGGTCGTAGGGGAGGTCGGCGGCGATCATGGCCTTGAGGCCGCCTTTGCGGAAGGTCCAGAGGTGCTGCTGCAGGGAAATTTGTTCAATGAGGCTGACTTCGCTGCCGTTGGCATCTTTTTGCCAGCCGGCTAGCTCGGCCGGGAGATCGACCGCGGCCAGGGAGGGAAGCCTCGAGGTGTCGACCTTTACCGCGGGGTCTTCATGGAGACGGAAAACGATTAGATCTGTGAGGGAGCCCAGGGCAATGACCACAATAACCAGGCCGAGGGGTTTGGATAACCTGTCGAGGAGGCGATGGAAAGCGGCGGAGGGCTGCAATTCCGCGCCGTCGATTTGGCTGGGTGGCGCGGGATAGATTTCCAAAAAGCTGCGCTTGGGTTTATGGGGGTTAACGGGCCGCCGCCAGGGGAATTGGAGTCGCCCCAGGGTTTCTAGGCCAGCGCGCAGACTGGGCAGGAGGGAGAGGGCCAAGAGGTAGACGGCGAGGCCGGTCAATTCATGCTTCCAACCCTTGGTTAGGTCGATGTTGGAGGCGTAGAGCCCGGCGATGGCGAAGATGCGCAGGCAATTGCCCAGGACGAGAAAAACGGCGCAGCTGCTGAGGGCGGCGATGGAGGCCCAGAAGCCCTGGCGATACCAGTTGAGGTAGATTTGGGCGGCGATCAAGCCGGTGAGCAACGACTGCATGCCGCTGCAGGCCTCCTCGACCAAAATGGCGCCCTGGCTGGTCTCCAGGATGACCCCCTGGCGCACGTGGGGTACCCGGGATAAATCCAAGGCCCAGGAGGCCATCTCGGTGGCCAGGCGCTGGAGCACCAACAAGAGGTTTCCCTGCAGGAAGGGAACGGGAAGGCAGATCAGGCCGATCAAGAGGGCGGCCCCACCGATGCGGGACCAGGGCAGCACCCGGGCCAGCCAGGTGATTCCAAAAAGGCCGAGCCCGATCATTTGGAGGGCTGGCGAGCCTGCGAGGGCCCCGAGGAGGAAGACCAGGCCGGATAGCACTCCGAGGGCCAGCACTGCGGTGGGGGAATTTTCCGTGGGGCCGACAAAGGCGGGGATGTCGCGCGCCAGGACCACGAGGAGGCCGACCATGCCCAGGGCAAAGCCGACTTCCAGGGAGCCAAAGGAGGCGAGTTGGTAAATGAGGAGGCCCAGGGCGGCGGCAAAGAGCAAGGCCATGAGCCAGGCTATGGGGCCGCCCTTTTTCTTTTGGTCTTTCCGATTGTAGTTGAGGACTACGTTAGGATTTGGTGCCGGTGGGGCGGGGGAATTGGACATGGCGGAAGCGAGCGGTGAGCTAGAGGGGGGCTGAGAGCGTGCTAATAAACGAGAAAATCCATTTAGCCAGCTGCAGAATTACATAATTAGAGCAAAAATGAAGCCAAAACGGCGGAGGGGATGGCGGTTCGGCGCGGCCCGCCTGGGCCCATCGAGGGCGGCGCGGGGGTGGGGGAATTAGGCGGCGGCTTGGGCTTGGAGTTGGTTGAGTTGTTCCCAGCGGAGGTAGAGTTGTTCGATTTGTAGGCGCTGGCGCTCCATGGCGGCGGCGGTTTCGGGGACCTGGGAGGCGGCGTGGAGGTGGAAGGCGGGGTCGTTGAGTTGGGCTTCGAGGGCGGCGAGGGATTCCTCGGCGGCGAGGATGGTGGCTTCCATGCTTTCGAGTTCGCGTTCTTCCTTCCAGGTGAGTTTGCGGGCTTTTTCCTTGGGTGGGGCCGAGGCTTGGGCTGGGGTGGGGCTGGGGGAGCGGGCGGCGGAGCGCTGGGCCTGGAGGCGTTCCTTATTTTTTTCGAGGTAGTAGCTGTAGTTGCCTTCGTTGACGTGGACGTGGCCGTCGCCTTCGAAGGCGATGATGCGGTCGCAGACGCGGTCGAGGAAGTAGCGGTCGTGGCTGACGAGGAGGACGCAGCCGGGGAAGTCGAGGAGGGCTTCTTCGAGGACGCGGAGGGTTTGGAGGTCGAGGTCGTTAGTGGGTTCGTCGAGGACGAGGACGTTGCCGCCGCGGCAGAGGATTTTGGCGAGGAGGAGGCGGCTGCGTTCGCCGCCGCTCATGACGCTGATTTGTTGGCTGACGCGGTCGTCGCTGAAGAGGAAGCGTTTGAGGTAGGTGCGGACGTGGAGTTTTTCGCCGCCCCAGGTGATGTAGTCGGTGTTGCCGCCGATTTCTTCGAGGGGGGATTTGGAGGTGTCGAGGGTGAGGCGTTGTTGGTCGACGTAGTTGAAGACGGTTTTTTTGCCGACGGTGACCTTGCCGGCGGCGGGCTCCTGTTGGCCCATGAGCATGCGCAGGAGGGTGGTTTTGCCCATGCCGTTGCGGCCGACGATGCCGGTGCAGCTGCCGGGGGTGAGGCTGAGTTCGAGGTTAGCGAAGAGGGTGCGGGAGGGGATGCGGGCGGAGATGGCGAGGGCGTCCACGATGATATTGCTCATGGGCGGGGGCGGGGGGATGAGGAGGGACATTTCCTCATCTTGTTCGGGGGCGGCCTGGTTGGCGATTTCGTGGTAGGAATTGAGGCGGCTTTGGCTTTTGGTGGTGCGGGCTTTGACGCCGGCGCGGACCCATTCGATTTCGCGGCGGAGGAAGGTTTGGCGGCGGTCTTCGCGGGCTTGGTCGTTGTTGCGGCGTTCGGCGCGGGCGGAGAGGTAGGTGCTGTAGTTGCCTTCGTGGACCCAGATTTTTCCGGCGTCGAGTTCGGCGATGCGGGTGGCGATGCGGTCGAGGAAGTAGCGGTCGTGGGTGACGAAGAGGCAGGCGTGGGTGGCGGAGGTGAGGTATTCTTCGAGCCAGCGGATGGATTCGGAGTCGAGGTGGTTGGTGGGTTCGTCGAGGAGGAGGAGGTCGGGTTGGGAGATGAGGGCGCGGGCGAGGGCGACGCGGCGTTTTTCGCCGCCGGAGAGTTGGGCGACGGGTTTGTCGGCGGGGGGGCAGGCGAGTTCGGTGAGGGCGGTGCGGACGCGGGAGTCGAGGTCCCAGCCGCCGAGGTGGTCGATGCGGGAGAGGATGTCGGATTCGCTGTAGCCCAGGGCGCCTGGGGTGCCGTTTTCGTAGGCTTCGATGAGGTTGACGACGTGGCGGGCGCCGTCGCGGACGTTGGCTTCGACGGTGAGGGATTCGTCGAGGGCGAAGTCTTGGGGGAGGTAGCCGGTGATGAGTTGTTGGCGGCGGGAGACGATGCCGGAGTCGGCTTTTTCGACGCCGGCGAGGATGCGGAGGAGGCTACTTTTGCCGCAGCCGTTGCGGCCGACGAAGCCGATTTTTTCTCCTTCGCCGACGGCTAGGGTGGCGCCATCGAGGACGTTGTGGCGGCCGAAGCTGAGGGTGAGGTCTTTGACGGAGAGGACGGCGGGGGGCATGAGGGGGGAGGGGAACTGGGGGGGCCCCGGGGGAATGGGAGGGGGAGCGGGGGAGGGGGGAGGGGAGTAGCGGCCGATGTAGGTGAAGGCTTGGTCGTGTGTGATGGTATCGAATTCGAGGAGTTTGCTGGCGGCGTTGACGGCGGCGAGGACTTTTTTTTGGGCGCGGGCGGTGAGTTGGCGGCCTTTGCGGGCTTTTTGGACGACTTTGTGGGTGAGGCCGTTGGGGCCGGCGGCGGCGACGACTTGGTGGTTATTGAGGCCGCGGCTTTCGAGGAGGGCGTCGAGGGGCTGGGGGCCCATGGTCATGGAGAGGGAGTCGGCGGAGGGGATTTCAGGCATGGGGGAGGGGAAAAGGGGAGAGGGTAGAGCAGGGGGAGGGAGGGGGCAATGGGGCTTAGTCGTCTTCGGCGCGGGGGTCGCGGGAGAGGAGTTCGGTGAGGGCGGCGGCGCAGGGTTTGCCTTCGTAGAGGATGGCGAACATTTGGTCGATGATGGGGGTGCGGAGCTGGAAGCGGCGGGCGGCGGCGTGGATGCTGCGGGTGTTGGCGACGCCTTCGGCGACCATGTTCATGGAGTCGGTGATCCAGGGGAGGGAGCGGCCTTCGCCGAGGAGGCGGCCGACGCGGTTGTTGCGGCTGTGGAGGCTGTAGCAGGTGACGATGAGGTCGCCGACGCCGCTGAGGCCTTGGAAGGTTTGGGAGCGGCCGCCGGCGGCGATGCCGAGGCGGGTCATTTCGGCGAGGCCGCGGGTGACGAGGGCGGCGCGGGCGTTGTCGCCGAGGCCGAGGCCGGCGCTGATGCCGCTGGCGATGGCGAAGACGTTTTTGACGGCGCCGCCCCATTCGATGCCGGTGACGTCGGTGCTGCGGTAGGTGCGGAACCAGGGGAGGGTGAAGAAGTGTTGGAGGCGGAGGCTGATGGCGGGGTCGAGGCAGCCGATGACGGCGGCGGCGGCGAGTTGGCGGGCGACTTCTTCGGCGTGGTTGGGGCCGGAGAGGACGGCGAGGGGTTGGTGGGGGAAGATGTCGCGGAGGACGCCGGACATGGTGAGGCCGGTGTCGAGTTCGATGCCTTTGATGCCGCAGAGGAGGATGGCGTCTGGGCGGAGGGCACCGCTGGCTTTGAGGGCGAGGGCGGTGTGGCGGAGGGCGGTGGAGGGGACGACGGCGAGGACGAGGTCGGCGTCGGCGAGGTCGGCGAAGTCGGCGGAGGCGTGGAGGTGTTTGGGGAGGGGGATGCCGGGGAGGTAGCGGCGGTTTTCGCGGGATTGGTTGATGAGGGCGGCGGCGGCGGGGTCGCGGCCCCAGAGGGTGACGCGGGGGGCTTTTTGGGCGGCGAGGAGGGCGAGGGCGGTGCCCCAGCTGCCGCTGCCGAGAATGGCGGGGTGTTTCATGGGGTGGGGCGGAAGCGGTTTTCGGTGCCTTGGCGGAGGCGTTGGATATTGGAGCGGTGGCGCCAGACGGCGAGGCCGCCGATGGCGGTGGCGAAGATGAGGAGGGGAAGGGAGGGGGCTGAGGAGGGGGAGGAGAGGGTGCGCTGGAGGAGGACGGTGAGGGGGAGGGAGAGGCCGGCGGCGATGGAGGCGACGGCGACGTAGCGGGTGGAGTAGAAGGCGAGGAGCCAGACGAGGACGGCGGCGGCGAGGGCGATGGGGAGGAGGGCGAGGAGGGCACCGGCGGAGGTGGCGATGCCTTTGCCGCCTTTGAAGCGGAGCCAGAAGGTGAAGTTGTGGCCGAGGACGGCGCCGAGGGCGGCGAGGAGGAGGGGCCAGGAGGGGTCGAGGTGGGCGTGGCGGCACCAGAGGCGGGCGGCGAGGACGGGGAGGAGGCCTTTGAGGAGGTCTAGGGCGAAGACGGGGAGGCCGACGCGTTTGCCGAGGACGCGGATGACGTTGGTGGCGCCGATGTTGCCGCTGCCGTGGTGGCGGATATCGATGCCTTTGGCTTTGGCGGCGAGGAAGCCGAAGGGGGTGGCGCCGATGAGGTAGGCGAGGAGGAGGATGAGGAGCAGGAGGGCGGGGCCAGGCATCGGGAGTGGGCTTCAGGATCCCGGCGGGAGGGGACTGGTGTCAATGGCAAGGGAGCGGGCTGGGAGCGGGGGCGATGGTTAATCGCGGCGGCAACCGGCGATTTCGAAGGGGAGGGGGGCGGTGGCGGGGTCTGGGTAGGCGAAGATTTTGTTTTCGTAATTGCGGATGAGGGTGTGGCCGTCGTCGCGGTTGATGAGGTAGTCTGGATTGATGGGGACTTTGCCGCCGCCGCCGGGGGCGTCGATGACGAATTGGGGGACGGCGTAGCCGGAGGTATGGCCGCGGAGGTGTTCAATGATGTCGATGCCTTTGGCGACGGAGGTGCGGAGGTGGGAGGAGCCTTTGATGAGGTCGCACTGGTAGAGGTAGTAGGGGCGGACGCGGCAGCGGAGGAGTTTTTGGACGAGGATTTTGTAGACGGCGGGGTCGTGGTTGACGCCGCGGAGGAGGACGGATTGGTTGCCGAGGGGGATGCCGTGGTTGGCGAGGAGTTCGAGGGCGGCTTTGACTTCGGAGGTGAGTTCTCGGGGGTGGTTGGCGTGGACGCTCATCCAGAGGGGGTGGAATTGGGCGAGCATCTGGCAGAGGGCTGGGGTGATGCGCTGGGGGAGGAAGATGGGGACGCGGCTGCCGATGCGGATGAATTCGATGTGGGGGATGGAGCGGAGGCGCTGGAGGAGGGATTCGAGGCGTTTGTCGGAGAGGAGGAGGGCGTCGCCGCCGGAGAGGAGGACGTCGCGGATTTCGCGGTGTTGTTCGAGGTAGCGGAAGGCGGCTTCCCATTCGGTGTGGAGTTCCTGTTCGCCGACGCCGGAGACGACGCGGCTGCGGGTGCAGTAGCGGCAGTAGGAGGCGCAGCGGTCGGTGACGAGGAAGAGGACGCGGTCTGGGTAGCGGTGGACGAGGCCGGGGACGGGCATGTGGCTATCTTCGCCGCAGGGGTCGGCCATTTCTTCGGGATTGTCCCAGGATTCTTCGATGCGGGGGACGACTTGGCGGCGGATGGGGCAGTCGGGGTCGGTGGGGTGGATGAGGTTGAAGAAATGGGGGGTGATGGCGAGGGCGAGTTTTTGGCCGGAGAGGATGACGCCGGCGCGTTCGGCTTGGGTGAGGACGAGGCGGGATTCGAGGCCGGCGAGGGAGGTGACGCGGTGGCGCATTTGCCAGGCCCAGTTGTTCCAGTCGTGGGGGGCGACGGCTTCCTTTTCCCAATAGCCGGGGGCGGCGGAGGTGAAGGCGTGGTCTGGGGCGGAGAAGGGGAGGAAGGGGTCCATGGGGGGGGTAGGCCGATAGATGCGTGTGGGGAGCGTTTCCCGGGAGGGGTTTGTTTGGCCTTTGTGGGCGATCTGGGTTTGGAAGAGAGCGCTGTTTTAAGGAAGGAGGGAAGCGGCGATGGAATCCCAGGCGGCGTCGATGGCAGAGGGGGGGATGGGCGGTTGCTGGGCGCGGGCGAACCAGTAGTGGGCGTTGCTGGTGTCGCCTTCGATGAGGTGGAGGAGGGCGTGGAGCCAGGAGCCGGTGCGGCTGGGGAGGTCTTGGGCGATCTGGTGGGCTTCGTCCCAGCGCCCGGCCTTGATGAGCCAGAGGGTGGTGGTTTCTGGGGAGAGGCCTGGGGGAGGCTGGGGGTCAGTGAGGGCGCTCCGCTGGAGTTGGGCTGGGGTCATGGAGGGGAGGGGAGGGGTCGGCGAGAGGGGAATCGGAGAGGCGAAGGGAGCCGAGGATGGGGCTGGTGACGGAGTGGACGAGTCCGCCGGCTTGGTTGAGGAGGTGGGAGGCGGTGCCGCAGGAGGAGAGGGAGGCGGAGGCGGCGAGGAGGAGGGCGAAGCGGAGGGGCATGGGTGGGGTTGGTGGGTTTTTAGTCGCCCCAGCGGGCGGGGCCTTCGAGGGAGATGGCTCCGGTGGGGAGGTGGATTTTGAGGAGGGTGGAGGGGCTGGTGGCGGCGACGCGGGTGCCGGCGGAGGAGAGGAGGGCTTGGCCGCGGAGGGTGAGGACTTGATTGGAGGCGTGGTAGTGCATTTCTTGGGCGCTGGCCTGGGTGGGGTCGGCGTCTTCTGGGCTGAGGGTGGCGGTGGCGGGCTGGCCTTGGATGCGGAGGGCGGCGGGGTCGTCAGCGCCGGGAGCGAGGCGGTAGGCGACGGCGGTGCCTTGGAGGACCCAGCCCCCGGCGAGGGTGACGGCGGTGGCCTGGAGGTGGGTGGCGTCGGGTCCGAGTTCGGCGTCGCTGACGAGGAGGCCTTGGGTGGGGAAGGGGAAGGCGGGAGGCAGGCCGGTAGTGGGGGGGGGAGCGAGGGGGGAAGGCGGAGGGGGGCGGCGGGAGCTGCCGAAGGTGATGAGGCGGGAGGCGCTGGCGGCGAGGGATTTGGCTCCGCTGGCGGTGGCGGTGGCGAGGGCGCGGGAGCCGGAAGCGGTGGCGACGGCGAGTTTTTTGGTGCCGGAGAGGACGGGTTGGCCGAGCCACTGGGTTCCGCGGGCGAGGCTATGGCGGGCCTGCTGGCAGGAGGTCAGGAGGGTGGCGAGGCAGACGGCGGCGGGGAGCAGACAGCGCATGTTCCGGCGGGGGAAAGAAGAGGCGCAACCATGCCCGGGGCAGGGGGTGGCGCCAGAAGGATTTTTGCCAAAGACGCGGCGGGGTGGATTAGGGGTCGGAGGGGAGGGGGAGCTCGCCAGGGGAGGGGGATTCGGTCAGGGGAGGCAGGAGGGAAGGGGCGTCGGCGGGAGGGGGGGTGGGCGCGGGGGTGGAGAGAGGATTTGGGGGCGGGTTGCGGTCGATGAGTTGGAGGAGATTGGCTTGGAAGGTGGGGTCCCGTTCGTAGAGCATTTGATAGACGCCTTGGCGCATGGAGGGGTCATCCATGAGGCCGATGGCTTCGGCGATGCCGCTGCGGAAGGCTTCGGGGTTGCGGTCATACCAGGTTTCGCAGGTATCGGCGACGACTTGGTTGCGCTGGGTGGGGTCGGAGAGGTTCATGGCCCAGAGGAGGGCTTCGGCGGGAGCGGTGGCGGCGGCGGTGACGGCGAATTGGCTGGAGGCGGCTTCTCTGACGGGGCCTTGGGGGAGGGTGTTGAGGTATTTGGCGGCGGCGGCGGGATTTTGCGTGGCCCAGGGGGTGATGAGGGCGGCGGCGGCAGCGGCGCGGTCGTTGTCGGAGTCGAGGGACGCGTTGGCGAGGTAGGCGGCGGCGGCGGCGGGGGCGGAGGCGGCCCATTGGACGAGGGCGGCGGTGAGGGGGGCGGCGCGCTCGGTTGGGGGGAGGCGGTTGGCCCAGGCGGCGGCGGCGGGGGGATCGGTGGCGGCCCAGGCGGTGGCGATGGCGGCGGCGGCTTGGAGGCGGGCTTCGGAGGTGGGCAGGGAGGCGGCCCAGGCGGCGGCGGGGGCGGGGGCGGCGGCGGCCCAGCGGCCGGCGAGGTCAGAGGTGGCCTCGGGGTCATCGACGCCGGTGCGGGACATCCAGGCGGCGGCGGCGGCGGGTTCGCGGTTAGCCCAATGGAACATGAGGGCGGAGAGGGCGTCGTCGCGGAAGGTGCCTGCGGGGAGGCTGGCGGCCCAGGCGGCGGCGTGGAGGGGGTTGGCAGCGACCCAGGTTTCGAGGAGGGCTTCGGTGGCTTCGGCGCGGGTGACGGGGTCTACGAGGCCGGCGACGGCGAGGGCGGCGGGGTAGTGGGGGGAGGAGGTGAAGGGGAGGTCGGCTGGGGAGGCGGCAGGGTCAGCGGGTGCGGCGGGTGCGGCGGCGCGTTGGGTTTCGAGGCCTGGGGCGCTGAGGGGCGCCGGGGTGGAGGAGGTGGAGGAGGTGGCGGCCGGGGTGGCGGGGGGGGGAGGGGCGGAGA
>CALQKQ020000096.1 GCA_943331195.2 Akkermansia muciniphila
ATCAGGTCCTCCGGCAGGTTGCGCGCGATGGCCGGGTCCAGCGGGCGGTGCTGGTCGAGGGTGTTTTTGAGGTGGTTGATGTCGGAGAAGGGATTCATGGCTTTGATTCAATTTACGGCTTTTTGGGCGCATTGCCATGAGTGGCTTCAGGACCTAGCCACTTACCATCCAACTTGAAGAGTTCGTAGTAAACGAGCCACTCAGCAGTCCATGGAATAATTTTTTCGTAAAGGTTATCGTTGACCATCCAGGGCTGGTCGCGATGATCATACAAACATAGCCTCTCGTCTAAATACAAGTGGATAGCGGATTGCCACCGTATTCTAGGCGAGAGAATCTTCACTCTGGGAATGCCACTTTTGGACAACTTGATTTGAACTCTGTAAGTCTCGCACTCTGGACAGGGCTGTATATCTCCAATGCACTCCAGCACACCTGGGCGCGCCTGCAAGGCACATGCAAAGCATGGGAAATACTTTTCCACTAGAAACTTCTGGCGGACCAGATGAAACCAAGGATCATGCTTCTTAATCGGAATGAATTTCTTCGTCGCCATAAAACTTGTGGGGGATATTTGCTGCTCCAGCGGAGCCGATTACGCCTGCTCCGCTTGTTTTGGCACCTGTTTTCAGTTGTTCGACTTTCTCCAAGAGCGCCTTTCTCTTTCGCTCTTCCTGTTGGAGCTCATTTGTCCTGCTTGGCAGTGCGACACCAAATGCCACACTGGCCGTTTTCTCTAAAAGTGCGGGATCTCGTGTTGTGCCAAGTGTCTTGAAGTGTTCTTTGGCGGCTTTGAGCCACTTCCAGAAGTTTTCTTCTAGCTTGAGGCTTGCATAATTAGGGTTAGGCCACTTGTCTGCAAAGTCTTCCACAGGGTTAATGGGATTGGGAACCCTTGGGCGGCTTTCCCAAACAAAGGAGCCCATGCGCCCAAGAATACCAGCCAGCGCCGCCTCAACATCACTCTCTCCAGCATAAGCATGAGCGGCCAAGGTGGTAATGATCACCGAGATCGGTTTTGAATCTAAATTCTTTTGAAACATCACTTCTCGGTGCCACTTCAGAAGTTGGACCACTTGTTGCAAAGGTGACTTCCACAGCCGGGCGGGCAGTTCATCCAAGCGCGCCGTTGCCCGTTTTTCGAACAACATTTGAGCTTGGCGCATCCGAGATTCGAACCAGATAGCATAGCCCTCGGAGTTACTGATAAGCCAGTTGTCTGAAATGCTGGAATAAGCAGGATGGCGGTCGTCTGTGATCAATCCGGCATGAGCTGCCACGTTTCCAGCGAGGGTGGCTTCTACTCCTTCTTTCACCATGGCTTCCTTGATCACGCCTAGGCGTGTTGCTTCTTCAGGTATAGATGGTACTACATCCATGTGGAAACTCAGATCATCTGCATATGCGATGCGCCAGCAGCGATGCATCGCTTTGAGTTTTGACTCAATGTTTCGGGCAACACGGTAGTCTTCGAGATCCCGTCCGACCAAATTCTTCAATTCTTTCTGTGTGTGTTTGAATTTCGATATGCCCATACGAAGACGGCACCCGACATCAAGGTCATAATCGCCCTCTTTGCCAACGGGCCGAATGACTGTGCCAAGACGGAACGAACCCTGTGGGTAGATGTGAGGCGAGTAGCTTGAACAGTGCGACTCCACGCGCCCAAACCATTTTCCCAAATCGAGGTATCGAGCTTCTGCTTTCTCATAAGCTCCGTCAGGCACATTAATCGCCTTGTAAAGTTCGGCAATGGGAGCGTGTTCGTATTTACTGTTCATGATTTTGGTTCTCCAATGGTGAGCGCGGGCACAAACCCGCCGAGCTTGTGATTCTGGTCGTAGATCTTCCAAGGAATGTCTGCCCTAGGCATCCGCAACCGGCCTAATTCTACGGCGCACGAGACAGGCATGGCGGGGAAGATGGAAATGTGTGGCACGTGAGGGTAGGTCGCATTGATTTCAGCGATCAGTTTGCACACTTGATCGCGGAACATAGATAGCTGCGCCTCTGATTGCATGACACGGTTGTGGCATTCTGGGACGGTGAGTTCCCAAATCGCGACGTCAGCACCGACTACTTGGGCGATGCGGTCGGGCGTGATCTTTACGCTGAGCGAGAAGACCAACACTGGCTGGCCTCCCTTCCCCGTGGGCCGATTGACGAAAAACTGGAATCCATCTGGATGATCTTTCCATTTCCAATTGGGGGATGGTTCCCTATGAAGTTGATAAACACTCGCTGGAACCTTGTCCGTAAACAAGGTTCCCAACAGAATCAGCAGCGGCTGGTCGGCTCTGGCAAAGATTGAAAAATGATTTGGTTTGGCGTCTTCAATGCGAGGCCGGATTTCGCGTTCAAACTTTGCGCGAAGATGCGCTTCTTCTGTCACCCAGAAGCTTGATGATTTGTCTTCGTGTTCACACTTTAGTGACAAGTCAATTGCACGTGACTCGGCCGGGTTCCAGTTTGGGAACATTGCCTTCATCGCCAATGCGGGATCTAGCGGAGAATTCACATCACCGATCTTTCCGCCGTAGAGCAAGACATGTGATCGTTTGCTTGGGTTAATGCCTGTAACCATTTCGACGCGGTCCTCGTGTTGACGCTTCCATTGACGAAGCAGTTCCGTGGAATATCGGACGCCTTCCGTGTCTTCGTCGATCAGCTTATGACACTTCCGGCAGACTAGGATGAGGTTCTCAACACTATTGAGGTCTTTGGGCGTTCCCCAAAATCCTTTCCAACCACGTGGGCCATCCTCCGAGAATGAGTAGATGTGCGCCATTTCTGCGGCATTTACCGGCTCCTGCGTCACGGATGATCTATAAATAATTTCATTGCAGTCATCGAACTCGCAACGACCCGCCGCTCGCGCCCAGAGCACTCGCTCGGCCTTGTTGTCGATTGCACGTGTGATGTGGGTCACGGTTTTCTTCTGTTTGCTCATTACTTTACCTCCCGAGTTTGAGTTTTCACCCGGAGCTTCCCCGTCAGCAGGCGCTGCATCAGGCCTCGCTTTTGTTGATCGAGGGCGGTGCGTTGGGCGCGGAGGAGGGTGAGTTCGGCTTGGGCGGTGTCGAGGATGGCGGCGATTTTCTGCTGCTCCTCGATGGATGGGCACGGAAAGGTGAATTCACCTAGATCGGAAAAGTAGATGCGGATTCGCACACTGCCATTGCCTCCACGTGTCACGAACGAATGCCATATCCAGCTGCGTCGCAGATGGTCGAGGTAGTTTGGAAGCAGTCTGTTTTCATGGCAGCGGAAGACCACGTAATCGCCGCTGACCATCACGGTTTCTTTTCCCTGCCAACGAGCGATGGATCCAATGTTGATCCTCATGGGATTGTAGGCAAACCAGTTGGGTTCCAGCCGTTTGCAACGGTCGAAGGACTCGCCTTTCACATGGTCTCGCATTGGCACGACACCATCGGCTTTCGTCACGCCATAGAGACTGGCAGTTCCCATTCGCCCCTTGTTTTGCTCCGATTTATTCTCGGCCACTTCTCCAAGTGCAACCTTTTTCCATTTTCCTTTAAAGCCAGACACACGTTTCCTGCCGGTCAGCAATTGTTGCATGAGGGCCTTCTTGCGGCGATCTTGGGCTTCAATGAGGGCGTCCAGCTTTTCGAGGGCTTCGTCCCAGGTGCTCAGAATGTCCGAGATTTTGCGTTGTTCGGATTGCGAAGGGAACAACAATTTCAGCGAAGCAAGGTCGCGCCAGTAGATGGCGGCGACGCTGGTCGTTCCAATAGCAATTCGTCGAAGCTGACGAATCCCGTTGTGTGAATTGAACCAGAGGTTCGCAAATTCGTTCACCAACCCCTTTTCCGGCTTCAACTCAATTCGCATTAGATTGTTGTTAAATGCAGCCACGGCCTCCTCACCACGCCACAACGCAACTTTACCAACCAAGTCGAGACTGTTTCTAGTGTTGAGAAGAAGGTCCTGCGGTTTTAGGTAGTTCCTTGATGCAATTGCAATGGACTCGTCAACTTTTTCCAGCTTGTCGAGGTTGATGATCCCCCCACGTCCAATGTTGATCATCTTCACGAGCGGAATGCCTGTGCCTGCGACCGAACTAGGGTAATCGCCACCAAGTTGAGTGTTGGACACAAGTGAGCTCAGCTTTGCCTGCGTCCATCCAGTTGGCGTTGCTTGAAGTTGCGCATTCATACCCCCATCTCCTCCAAGTAGGCCTGCATTTTGACCCGAACGGTGGCGAGTTCGGATTCCAGGCGGTTTATGTCGGCCTGCACGGCATTGAGGTCGATCTCGGCTTCCTCTTCGAAGGTATCCACATAGCGGGGGATGTTGAGATTGAAGTCGTTGTCGGCGATTTCCTGTGGTGTGGCGCGGTAGGCGTATTTTTCGACGTTGTGGAAGGTCTGAAAGGTGGCGGTGATCTTTTGGACGTGTTCCTCGGTGAGGATGTTTTGGTTTTTGGCGTCCTTGAATTCGCGGGAGGCATCGATGAAGAGGACATCGCCGTGGGTTTTGGCTTTGTTGAAGAGGAGGATGGCGGCGGGGATGCCGGTGCCGAAGAAGAGATTGGCGGGCAGGCCGATGACGGCTTCGAGGAGGTTTTCTTCGATGAGTTTTTGCCGGATCTTCCCCTCGGCGGCCCCGCGGAAGAGGACGCCGTGGGGGACGACGACGCCGACCTTGCCGGTGCCGGCGCGGGCGGTCTCGATCATGTGGGTGATGAAGGCCCAGTCGCCCTTGGATTTGGGAGGCAGGCCGCGGTGGAAGCGGTGGTAGGGATCGGCGGCGGCGTCCTCGTAGCCCCACTTATCCAGGGAGAAGGGCATATTGGCGACGACGATGTCGAACTTCATCAACTGGTCGTTTTCGACGAGCCGGGGATTCCGCAAGGTATCGCCCCACTCGATGCGGAAGTTGTCCATGCCGTGGAGGAACATATTCATGCGGCAGAGGGCGTGGGTGGTGCCATTGCTCTCCTGGCCGAAGAGGGCAAAGTCGCGCTCATCGGCCTGGCGGCCTACCTTGATGAGCAGGGAGCCGGAGCCGCTGGTGGGGTCGCAGATGGTATCGCCTTTTTTCGGGGAGAGCAGGAGGGCGAGGAGCCGGGAGACCATGCCGGGCGTGTAGAATTCCCCGGCCTTTTTTCCCGCATCCGAGGCGAAGCGCTCGAGGAGGTACTCATAGACGTTTCCAATGATATCTTCCTCGCCGACGGCGGAAGGGCGGAGGTCGAGCCGGGGGTCGGCAAAGTCCTGGAGGAGGAGCTTGAGCCGGGCGTTGCGGTCGCGGGTTTGACCGAGTTTGTTTTCGGAATTGAAATCGACCTCGCGGAAGACGCCTTCCAATTTGGCTTTATTGGCCTCTTCAATGCCTGACAGGGCGATGTTCATGCGCTCGCCGATGTCGGGTTCATTCCGCTGGGCGTAGAGGCTGAGGAAATCGCAGCCGTCCGGCAACTGGAAGCGCTCGCGGGCGAGGCGGCGGGCGACGCGCTGCTCATCGCCTTTGTATTCCTTCAAGTAGGCGTCCCGGTGATCCCGCCAGACGTCCGACATGTATTTCCAGAAAAGCATCACCAGGATGTAGTTCCGGTAATTCTCGGCATCGACGACGCCGCGAAAGGTATCGCAGGCGCGCCAGGCGACGTCGTTGATTTCAGATTGGTTGATTTTGGCCATGGAAGCAGGAAGGGAAATTAAGAGGAAGCAGCGGCGCGGTGGAGTCGGTGTTGGAAGTAGGTGGACTGGAGTGTGGAGAGCTCCGCGGAGAGTTGGCGCTCCTGGAGGGCGAGGGCATCCAGGGCGACGATAGCAGCCTGCCGGGAAAGGGACGGGAGAACAATGGATAGTTCTTCAAGGTCTCGGCGCTGCAAGGTCTGCACGAGGGTGCCCTTGCGGCGTTCCGCAAAATGGGTGGCGGCAGGCGTGCTGCGGAGGAGCCACGCGATATAGGCCGGCAAAGCCAGCTCGGGTTTTACCCGTAGGATGAAGAACTGGGCCCCGACAATGATAGGGGTCTCCGGGAGGTCAAAAACGCAGGCCGTGGTGCGGAGGCCGCGGTTCGGAAAAAGGATATCGCCGACCCGGAGAACCAGGTCCGGCCGGATTTTCTCTCCGGGCTCAAATTGCAGCAGGCCCCCGGAGCGCAGGACGCCATCGTCTGAGATATCGCTGATACGGATCATGCGGCAAGACCCCTGGGGGTCAGGACGAGTTGCGTCCCGACCCCGCAGGGTAGCCCCCATGCGGATTTCAGCGAGAGCTCCGATGAGGGCGAGGTTCATGGGCACTCCGGGAGGCTGAGGAGGTTGTTCGGCTGTTCGCCGTCGTTTTCAGTTTTGAGGTATTTATTCCCGGCCGCGCTGACGGCGATGATCACCCAAACCTTTAGGCCAGCCTGTTTAACATAGAATTGCCATTTTCCTGCTGCGACCGCCGCGATGGCTTCCGCGACGGTCAGTTTCCAGGGACTTCCATCTGGATTGACCCCTCCGATGGATTTGATGCGGTCGTGGGCGCTGGAGCGGTCGGTTTTATTGATGCATTTAATTTCGATTTCGTTTAGCATTTGTTATTGGATGAATTCCCTCCAGCACGCCCGGAGGCTGGGGAATTTTGATTGACCCTTCATCACCACAAGTTAAGATCAAGTTTCTCAGGCTGAACATCGCCTTGGGTGATGTCGGACAAAAAACCCGGCGAGCAGAAGTGCCCGCCGGGTTTCTTTTCCGAGCGTTACTTGACACTACATCATCCGTATGTGAAATCAAGATGAATTTTAAGCAAACTTACTAATCGTGAAAGATGCCGAGGCCATGGGTTGCTGACCTCAGGGGAATAGGGTGGGCAGACCCGGTGGCTTCTGCGGTTGGGAGAGGAGCGGCGGGGAGTTTGCGTCGCGCAGGGGCGCGGCGTTCCCGGGGCGGTGGTTTCGCAGTCCCGTGGGAGGCTCGGGGGGCTTAGGAAGGTTGGCTAGACGTCGTAGACGCGGCCGGATTTTTTCTCGTACCAGTGGACGTAGGAGCGGTTGCAGACGTCGGTGCCGCCGGGGGTGGGGTAGTTGCCGGTGAAATACCAATCTCCGGCTTCGGGGGAGATGGCGGCGTGGAGATTTTCCACGGTTTGGAAGACGACGATGAGTTCGCCGTCCCAGCCGTTGTCGGGGTAGACAAATTCGCTGATTTTGCTGGAGACTTCTTCGTGGGTGAAGGGCTCGTAGAGGTCTTGGACGGCGTTGCGTTGGTCTTTGGCGGGCTTGGTTAGTTCGACCATGCAGGCTTGGTAGACGGATTCGATTCTGGATTGTTGGCCGGTGGCTTTGAGCAATTCTATGGCGGCTTGAAAGGCGATGAATTTTCCGATTTCGGCCATGTCGATGCCATAGCAATCGGGGTAGCGGATTTGGGGGGCGGTGGAGCAGACCACCATGCGAAGGGGTTGGGCGCGGGTGAGCATTTTTAGGATGCTCTGTTTGAGGGTGGTGCCGCGGACGATGCTGTCGTCGATGACGACGAGGCTGTCTTGTTGGGGTTTGACCTCGCCGTAGGTGATATCGTAGACGTGGCTGGCGAGGAGGAGGCGGCTGCTTTCTTGGCTGATGAAGGTGCGCAGTTTGATGTCTTTGTGGAGGATTTTTTCGCCGCGGGGCCAGTTGCGCAGGATGAGGCTGTCGAGCAGTTCTTCGGTGAGGAGGCCGTGCTGGGCGGCGTTGAGGATGGCTTGTTTGACTTCGGTGCGGCGGTGGAGGCGGGCTCCTTCCATGAGGCCGTGGTAGGCGACTTCTGCGGTGTTAGGGATGAACGAGAAGACGGCGTTTTCGAGGTCGCCGCGCAGGGCGGACATGATTTGGGGCACGAGGGCGGCACCGAGGCGTTTGCGCTCTTGGTAAATGCCGGGGTCGTTGCCGCGGGAGAAGTAGATGCGCTCGAAGGAGCAGGGGGAGAGGGGCAGGGGATCGGCGAAGCGCTCGAGGAGGGCGCTGCCATCGCGGCGGAGGATGAGGACGTGGCCGGCGGGGACTTCGCGGATGGACTCGGTGGGAGCATCGAAGACGGTCATGAGGGGGACGCGTTCGCTGGCGAGGGCGAAGACTTCGTCGCTTTCGTAGAGGAAGCAGGGGCGGATGCCGCGGGGGTCGCGCAGGACGAAGGCGTCGCCGTTGCCGATTTGTCCGGCGATGGTGTAGCCGCCGTCCCAATGGCAGGCGGAGCGGCGGATGATTTCGGCGATGTCGAGGCGGGCGCTGATGACGGGGGGGATGTCGGCTCCGGGCATGCCGGCGTCGCGCATTTCGCGGTAAATGTCGGTGTGGACTTCGTCGAGGTGGAAGCCGATTTCTTCCAAGACGGTTTGGGTATCGGTGCCGAAGACGGGGTGTTGGCCGCGGTCAACCATGAGTTGGTTGAGTTCGCGGGTGTTGGTCATGTTGAAATTGCCCAGCACCATGAGGGATTTGGTGGGCCAGTTGGAGCGGCGCAGGTAGGGGTGGCAGCTGCCGGTGGAGAATTCGCCGCTGGTGCCGTAGCGGAGGTGACCCATGAGGAGTTCGCCGCCGAAGTCGAAATAGCGCTTTACGCTGGCGCCATTTTTGGGGTCGACGCGGCCTTTTTTGACGAGGGTTTCGTAGGCGGCCATTTGGGCGCGGAAGACGAGGCCGAGGGAGTCGGTTTTGGCGGAGCGGGCCCGGAACATGTAGGGCAAGCCTTGGGGAGTGTCGATTTTGGTGCAGCCGATGCCGACGCCGTCGTGCCCCCGATTGTGCTGTTTCTCCATGAGGAGGAAGAGCTTGTGGAAGCCCCAGAGGGGGTTTTGGTATTTTTCGATGTAATGTTGGATGGGTTTTCGCAGTCGGACAAAAGCCACCCCGCACTCGTGTTTCAAAAAATCGCTCATCTTGGGAAAATACCTCAGTGTGGGTCAGGTAGGAGCCTGGCCGAGGCAGGGTCAAGGGGGGAAGGCAAAATCGGGCTGAGGAATGCCCCTGAGGGCGGGGCGGGGCGCGGAATGGGGAGGCGGCGGGGGATTAGTCCCAGTGGTGGCGCTGGCAGCCGATCCAGGCGAAGACGAGGCCGACGGCGAGGTGGAAGCTGAGGATGGTGATGGGGAGGCTGGGATCGCTGACGACGGGGGTGGGGATGGCGCGGTTGAGAGCGACGAAGTAGTCGGTGGGGCGCATGGCGGCGAGTTGGCCGGACCAGCTCCAATAGGCGGCGATGAGGGGCTGGATGGCTTTTTCTAGGGCGGCGGGGAGGGCGAGGACGGCACCGGAGAGGGGGAGTTGGAAGCCGACGAGGTAGATGCTGAGAAGGGAGGCCTGATCGGGGGAGCGGAGCAGCGCGCTGATGGCCAGGCAGACGGCGGTCATGGCCCCGTTGACGAGGAGGAGAAGGAGGGCGCGGTCGGGGAGGGAGCCGGGGAGGTGGGCGAAGTAGTCGACGAAGAGGGCCATCCAGAGGGACTGGGCGCAGACGAGGACGCTGAGGAAGGCCGCTTTGCTGAGAAGGTAGGCGGCGGGGCGGAGGCCGGCGAGGCGTTCTTTTTCGTAAATGAGGCGTTCGCCGGCGATTTCGCGGGAGGCGTTGTTGGCACCCATGAGGGTGAGGAGGACGACTTGGAACATGACGAGCCCGGAAATGAGGCCGCCGAGGCGGGATTGGCCCTCGACGGCGCGAACTTGAATCTGCATGGCTTCGCGCAGGTTGAGGTCGCTGTGGCCGGGGTTTTCCGGCATGGCGCCAATGCCGTCGGGGGCGAAGAGGACGACTAAGAGAGGGAAGCCAAAGAGCAGGGCCAAGTGGAGGCCGAGCTGGGTGCGGTCGCGAAAAAAGAGGGTGAGGCGGCGGGACAGGAGGACGAGGAGTTGGCGGAGCAGGCTGGGGAGCTGCGGGGCGGCGTCTGCTTCCAGGGGAGCGGCCGGTTCCGGGGCGATTAAGTTTAGGTTTTGGTAATAGAAGTCGCGCCGCTTGAGCCAAGACTCGTGCCAGCCGGAGGG
>CALQKQ020000097.1 GCA_943331195.2 Akkermansia muciniphila
CCTCGTCACCCCAGGCTGCGCCAACCTCGTCTCCCACTACCTCGGCCTCGACCACGACCTCCCCGCCCTCATCGCCTCCTTCCCTCCCCACGACCTCCCCCTCCGCCGCGCCATCGCCTACTGCCCCGGCCTCCGCCTCATCCGCCAGCCCCCCTGGGAATGCCTCGCCACCTTCATCACCTCCTCCCTCAAACAAGTCCCCCACATCCGCAACATCTCCCTCACCCTCCGCCAACGCTTCGGCACCCCTCGCCCCTCCCCAGGCCTCCCCCTCCAATTCTCCTACCCAAGCCCCGCCGCCCTCGCCGCCGCCGGCGAAAACGCCCTCCGCGCCTGCGCCCTCGGCTACCGCGCCCCCTTCCTCCACCGCACCGCCTCCGCCATCGCCTCCGGCCTCTTCGACCTCTCCGCCGTCGCCGCCCTCCCCGACCCCGAAGCCCGCGCCGCCCTCTGCCAACTCCACGGCGTCGGCGAAAAAATCGCCAACTGTGCCCTCCTCTTCGGCTGGCAACGCCTCGCCGCCTTCCCCGTCGACGTCTGGGTCGAACGCATCCTCCGCCAACTCTACTTCCCCCACCATCCCGAAACCACCCCCCGCGCCCTCCGCGACTTCGCCCACTCCCACTTCGGCCCCGCCGGCGGCTACGCCCAACAATTCCTCTTCCACTACGCCCGCCTCTCCGGCGCCCTCTCCTAGCTCCCTCTCCTAGCGCCCTCCCCCCACTTCCCTCCCTTTCCCCTTGGTCCCCTCCTTCCTTCCCCGCATATTAAGCCCATGTTCCCCTCGGTGATCTGCCTAGCTGCCCTCCTGCTCTCCCTCGTCCTCTCCCCCGCCGCAGACCAGCCCCTCCAGCTCCTCCCCAACTGCCGCTTCCTTCCCACCGACTGGGCCGACGGCGACAGCTTCCGCATCCAAACCCCCGACGGCACCCAACTCACCGTCCGCCTCTACGGCGCCGACTGCCTCGAAAGCCGCGCCACCGACGAATCCGACGCCCGCCGCCTCCGCGAACAACGCCGCTACTTCGGCATCGCCGCCGTCGGCGGCTCCTCCGCCGCCTCCAGCCAACTCGCCCAATCCTTCGGCCGCCAAGCCTCCGCCGCCACCGCCGCCGCCCTCAGCCAACCCTTCTCCCTCCACACCTCCTTCGCCGACGCCCGCGGCGACAGCACATTCCAGCGCGTCTACGGCTTCATCACCACCCACACCGGCGACGACCTCGCCCAACTCCTCATCCGCCAAGGCCTCGCCCGTGCCTTCGGCGTCTCCCGCGAATCCCCCTCCGGCGCCTCCCAAGCCGCCTACCGCGAATCCCTCCGCGACCTCGAACTCCGCGCCGCCAAACTCGGCCTCGGCATCTGGGCCAAAACCAACTGGGAATCCCTCCCCTCCGAACGCCAACTCCAGCGCGAAGTCGACTCCGACCTCGCCACCAACCTCCCCAAAGCCCCTCCCGCCCAAGCCCTCAACATCAACCGCGCCTCCCTCGCCGAACTCATGAACCTCCCCGGCATCGGCGAAGTCACCGCCAACCGCATCCTCCAAGCCCGCCCCTTCTCCTCCCTCGACGACCTCAGCCGCGTCCCCGGCCTCGGCCCCAAAACCCTCGCCAAACTCCGCCCCCACCTCGTGCTCCGCTAATCCCCCGCCCAACTTCACTCCATCACTTCCTGAAGCCGCTCCCGGTTCACCCGAATCACCCAGTTTTCAATCCCCCGGATCACATCCCGCTCATCCCAGGTCCGCTCCACCCGGCACTGAATAATCGTCTCCGCGTGCTCCGCCATCGTGGGCAAGCGATCCTCCGGAAAAGCCATCAGCAGTTGTAATCCAAAGTTCCGAGCCAACGCTAGGCAGTCGCCAATGCGGTCTCCTGACAACTTCGAAAAAGCCTCGTCCATCACCACCAAGCCCAAGTTAGCCACCGGGTGGCGCTGCCCCTGATCGTAAACCCGCCGAAACGCCGCCAGCGTAGCCACAAAAAACGGTGCCTGGTTTTCCCCGCCGCTCTGCTTCTTCGCGATCCGATCAAGATCGGCCCCTGAAGACTCCCCCCGCCCCGCATGATAGGCCATCATGCGCCAACGTTGATAGCAGCGGTAATCCAAAGCCCGCTGCAGGCGCGAATCCCCCGGCTGGTCCGCCGCCTCAATCGCCGCCATCAATTCCTCCTTGGCCCGCTCCACTTCCTCGCGAGCCGCGCTGCTAAAAAGCTCCAAATCCTCGCCCGAAGGCAGCCCCTTCTCCACCAAAGTCCAAATCGCCGAGTGCGCCCGGTCCGCCGTGCTGCTAATTTGATAGCGCCAACCGCCAATCTCGCAGTCCATCGCGCGATTCAGCTCCCGCTTGGTGCGGTCCGCTTCCTCCAGCTTTTCCCGAATCACGTCGAGCACTTGGTGCTGCAGCCGCTCCTCCCATTCCCGCCGCGCCCGCTCCGCTTCCTCGCGAAAACGCGGCAATTCCTGTTCCGCTAGTTCCTCTTGGCGGCGCGCATACGCCTCGTTGCCAGGATCGCCGATATCAAAGGCATCCGCCAACTCCCCGTGCGCCTCCGCCAGGGCGCGCCGCTCCTCGTCGCGCCGCCGCTGGTGGGCTTCCACCTCAGTTTGCGCTTTCTGCGCCAAATGACCCGCCATTTCCATGCGCTGGCGCCACGTCCCCGCCTGCCGCCGCGCCGCCGCCAGCCGCTCCTCAATTTCCTCCTCCAGCGCCCCCGTGAAGCCCAGGCGGCTCTGCTGCCGCGCCAATCCCAAGGCGCGCTCCTGCTCCTGCGACGCCAGCAGCGCCGCACTCACATCCAACTCCTCCTGGTGCGCCCGACCTAACCGCTCATCAAGCCGCGCCGCCCGCTCAATCGCGCTGCTCGTTTCCGCCTGCAACTCGCGCATCCGCCGCACCGCCGCCTCCCGCTCCGGAGTTGCTAGCAAGGCCACGGTCTCCTCCAGGGAACCCGCTTCCCGCAGCGCCTCATCCATGCGCCGCAACTCCCCCGAACCCGCCGGCACCGCAAAATCGTTCAGCCGCCACTCCCGCCCCCGGCTCAGCCACGTGTTCCAGTCGTCCCGCAAGCGCTGCTGCCCCTGCAAAGCCTCCTCGACCTCCGCCCCTTCCGCCTCCCGCGCCTCCCGCAAGCGCCGCAAGCCATTCTCGCCCAGCGTCAATTCCTTCTGCGCCACCAAGCGCTCCCGCCGCGGCGGGTCTTGCAGCCACCCATCCGCCGAGAGCGCCCGCCCATGCTTGACAAAATCCGCCACCGTCTTCACCGGCATCACATCACCCAACCTAACGTCTAACCAAGCCGACGCCGCCCCGTGCGCCGTTTGCACAAAGTCCCGCAGCGACCCCCGCTGCACCTTGGGCCGCAGCGCTCCTAACTCCACCGGATGCAGCAGCGGCTCCAGCGGACTGTGCACCCGCTGCGCCGTCTGCCAAGCCGCCGCAAAATCCTCCGGCAATACCGCCTGCCGATCCCCTGCCAAGATCGACTCAATCAAAGGCCACCACTTGCCCCCCTCCGGCGTCACCTCCACCACCCGACCCAACGCCACCGCCCGCTGCCCTTGGGCCCGCAGGGCATCAAGCAAAGGCGACGCCGCCAAGCGCCCCTCCCCATAGTTGCGCAAATCCTCCTCCAGCTGGCGGGCCCGCTTTTCCAATTGGCGAATCCCTTCCGCCACCTCCTTCACCTGGCTCGCCCCCTCCATCAACAAAACATCCGCCACCCGCGCCAGCCGCCCCGACGCCTCCAGCCCCGCCGCGCTATCCGTCCCCCGCAACTGCGCCAATTCCGCCTCCGCCCCCTCCGGCAAGCTCACCCCCAGCGCTCCCCCTAACTTCATCCATTGGTTCCAATACTGGCTGCGTCCATGCAGAAAATCCCGCGCACTCTGCTCCAGCGCGCGCAGTTGCCGCACCTCCTCGCGCGCCCCCGCCAGCCGCTGCTTGGTCTCATCCAAACGCGAAGCTCCATCATCCTTGAAAACCTCCCGCTGCACCTCCTCCAACTGCGCCTGCAAGGCATGGCGCTCCACCACCGCGCTCTCCTTGGCCGCAGCATTTTCCGCGTGCTCGCGCCGCAGTTTTTCCAGCCGCTCCTCCCGCTGCCGCCGCGCCTCCACCGCTTCCTCGTGCGCCATGGCCTCCCGCAAGTGCGACCACAACCCCGCCTCCCGCCGCGCCGCCGCCCCCATCTGATGGTGCCCCGCGATCCGGTTCAGCCGCTCCCATTGATCGTTCAATTTCCCCAGCCGCTCCTGGGCGCGGCGGTGCGCATCCACGCTCGCCTTCACCGCCCGCACATCCGGCAACGCCGGCTCCAACAAATACTCCCGAATGAAACGCTCAAAATTCTCCACCGGCTGGAACGCCATCGCGCTCGGCAAGGTCTTGTTCATCTCCGGCCGCCCAAACCCCAGGTGCCCCCGCAGGGCCATCTCCTCCAAATAAGTCGTCTGGCGATCCCAAATCTCTCCCTCTAATTCCCGGCGCCAACGCACCCGAAAGGCCTCCTCCGGCAGAAAACTCAGCGGCCCCTCCGCGCTGCTCGGAGACGCTAGAAAATCGCTCTCTTCCACCCGCCGCGGCACCGTAAACCACGCCGTGCGCGGCTTCGCCGTCGCGCTGTCATACTCAATCCGCGCCCCCCAAGTCTCCCGCCGCACCTCCCCCTCCGCATCCGCCGGCCAAGAAAACTCCAAGCCCGCCAAGGTCACTCCCGAGGGCCGCAAATACCGCTCCTGCCCGTCCCGCCCCAAGGTGTTGGTGTCGCAAAGACAATAGCCCCGCAAGGTCCGCCCGCTCCCCGCCCCCGCCGCCGCCTTGTTGAAACGGCTCGTCTGCTCCCCCAACATGACAAATTGAATCAAGTCTAGCAAAGCACTCTTCCCCGAGCCATTGGCCCCCGTGATCAGGGTCAGCCCAGCAACATCGATGAATTGGCGGTAGCCATACCAATTGACCGCAAGAATGCGGCTCAGAGTAACGCGAGGATTCGTGGCCATGAAATAAAATTACGCAGAAACCAAGCCCGCTCCCCCCGGCCGTCGCCGGACCGAAAAGATCGTGTGGAGCAGGCGACAAAGGATCATCGACGACCTCTAGGACAAGCCCTCCGACAGGGCAACCCAGATCGCCAGCACTTGCCCCCCAGCCCTCAAAGCGGCGGCCCCTCCCCCGGCCCCTGGCAAAGCTCCGCCCGCAGCATCCACGCTTCCAAATCGTCAAAGGGAATCACCCGCGAAAGGCTAGGCAAAATCTCAATCTGCCATTCCCCCAGCGAACTCATCCCCTCCGGCCGATGCGTCCGCAGCAAGCGGTGCTTGCGCAATTTGGCCAGCACCCCCTCCAGCTGCGTCTTCTCCGGCGGCTCCACCCGGTCAAAAAACAGCCGCAGCTTGCCCCACAACTCATCCACGCTGATCACCACCGCCGCCGCCGTCTGCGAGGCCTGCTCGTCATCCCAAATCCGCCACAGCGCCAACAACACCAAGGTCTCATCGCGCGAAAAAGTCGCCAGCAACGGACACGCCTCCGGGCGAGGCCGCGCCTGCAACAGCAAGGCCTCGTCATCCACCACCAATTCCAAACCCAGCGGCGCCAGGTAGTCCCCCACATGCGCTTGATAGTGATCCCGAATCAATAAAAACAACTCCCGCCCACTGCCCTCGCTCCCCAAAATAACCCCCCGCCCCAAAAGCTCTCCCAGCACATCCCGCAGCGGCGCGCGATCCTCCATCGGCACCTCCGACCAAAAAGACGGCCACAGCGGCGAGCGAGCAGGTGCAAGGGGATCTTGGTTCATCGAGTGCGTTCAATTTCTAAATGGTCCACCTGCCAACCCGCCTGGGCATCGCGCGCCAGCCCTTCCGGCCGCAGCCCGCCCTGCCGCTGCGGCCCACTCACCGACCAGCGCACCGTGCGCCCCCCGCCCGCCGGAGAATGATCATAGGCCGCAATCGCCAACAAGTCTAACAAAGAGTCCATCCCCTCCAACTGGAACTGGTCCGTGGCGATGCGCCCCTTCCCCGCCGGAATCAACTGCTCCAACAAGCGCGCCGCCCGCTGCGGCGTCAACGCCAAGCGCTGCTTCTCCTGCCACGACGCCACCACCGAAGCCTCGTCCGCCGCATCCGCCCGACCCCCGCCAAACGTCAGGTCCGTCGCCGCCCGGCTCTTCCGCTTCTTCCACAAAGCCTCCACCCCATAATAAAATTTCACCTCCACACACCGCGGCTGAAACACCGCCGCCCCCACCGCCAAGTCGCGAAAACGCTGCCCCTCGTGCCGCACATTCAACAGGTCGCACACCGATTTCACCAAGGCCGGGCGGCGCCCCCGCAGTTCCGTCTGATAGCGATAGCGCTGCTGCGACAACTTGTTGAATGCCGCCATCCGCGCGTCAATCGCCTCCGCCCGCAGCCGCAGACCCGCTAGGGACCGCTCCAGCTTCAGCAGCGCCGCTCCCGCTTGATGCCACGACTCCGTCTCGTTGTAGCCATAGTGCCCCCTCAGTCCCTCGGCGAGCCGCTGGCGCACCAAAGCGTCGTCGCGCCCGTCCGCCACCAAAAGGCGCGCCGCCTGCAACCGCGGCAACAACCCACCCCGCCGCAACACATCATAACATACCATGTGCTGCCCCTGCCCAAACTCGCTGTAAAATAACTGCAAGGTCTCCGCCGGCGAAGCCGACTGCCGCTGCCGCTGCTCAAACAGCGCCACCAGCTTCTCCACCGCATGAAGCTGCTCAATGGCGTGCTCCAAGCGCTGATTCAAATCGCTCACCGTCGCCCGCAACTCATCCCCACTGCGCCGCTGCGGATCCAAAATCCCCTCGCGCCCCAAGGTGTCGCAAACGCTCCGCAGCGTATCCGCAAACGTCCCCAACTCCGCCGCATCATCCTCCGCCAAATGCCGCAACAAACGCAACAGCGGCCGCAACCCAGGTGAAATCAACACCCAGCGATCCTGCAACCCCAAGGTCTGCTCCTCAATCCATCCCGCTCCTAGCATCTTATTGCAAAGCACCGCCGCCCGCTGCCGCACGTCTCGCAGCGCCGCCCCCTCATCTTCTCCTAACACCACATCCGGGTGCTGCGCGATCACCTCCCGCACAATCGCCAAGGCATCCCGCTGCGGCAAACGCGCCGCCTCCCCCGCCTCCTCCACCAAGCGGTCCGCGCAGTCGACATACACCGGCGCCGAAGCCCGCGCCAAAGGACGAAAAAATTCCGTCCCGGCAAAGCGAAAGAGGCGTTGGCTCAGCGGCAGCATAAAACAAATGGTCTCTTCCAAACGCCGCGCTCCGCCCGCGAGTAAAGCGGGAATCCCACCTACCCCTCCCCCGCCGCCTCCCCCAGCGCCTCAATCCGCTGGGACGCCCGATTCTTCCGCGCCTGCCAGGGATCAAAAACCCGCCCGTGCATCGCCACATACACCCCCGGCGGCAACAAGCGCACCGCCGCCACCGCCACCCCCAAGTTGAAATCCGCATCGCTTTCCCGAAACCGCGCCGGCTGCATCGCCCCCATCAACACAATGGTGCGCCCCTCCAACCCCTCCAATGCCTGCGCCGTCTCCACCAAGGTGTCCGTCCCATGGCTCACCACCACCCGCCGACAGCGATGCCCCTCCAGCGCCTCCCGTATCCCCTGCCGATCCGCCGCCGTGATCTCCAAGCTGTCCTTCTGCAACAACGGCAAGATCTCATAGCGAAAATCCACCCGCGCCCGCTCCAACAGCCCCCCCACCTGCGGCCCCCCCACCGCATAGCTGTCCTCCGCATCAAAGTACACCTTGTCGATGGTCCCCCCGCACGTCGCGAAAAGCACCTCAGGATCGTTAGGAGCCGCATCCATCATCTCTACCGGCACCGCCCCTTCACTTCCTCGACCACTTCCCCGAGGAACTCCCCTAGCGGACGCGACCCCAAGTCGCCCCGCCGCGCGTGCCGCACGCTGACACACCCCGCCGCCGCTTCTTTTTCCCCAATCACCAACATGTAAGGAATGCGCTGCAACTGCGCGCTGCGGATCTTGGCCCCCACCTTCTCCGCGCTGTCGTCCAAGCTCACCCGCAGCCCCGCCGCCTTGAGCTGCGCATAGGCCTCACCCGCAAAACCTGCACTTTTTTCACTAATAGTTAGAATGCGCACCTGCTCCGGAGCCAGCCACACCGGAAAGTGTCCCGCAAAGTGCTCAATCAGCACCCCCGTAAAGCGCTCCATGCTGCCAAACGGTGCCCGGTGGATCATCACCGGACGGTGCTTGGCGTTGTCCGCCCCAATGTAGCTGAGATCAAAGCGCACTGGCAACACATAGTCCACCTGCACCGTCCCCAACTGCCACTCCCGGCCAATCACATCCTTGACCACAAAGTCAATCTTCGGCCCGTAAAAGGCCGCCTCCCCCGGCTCCTCCGTAAAAGGCACCCCCAAGGTCGCCGCCGCCGCCCGGCAAGCCGCCTCCGCCCGGTCCCACTGCGCCGCATCCCCCGTAAATTTGCTGCTGTCAGGATCGCGCAGACCCACCCGCACCCGGTAGTTGTCCATCCCCAAGGTGCGCAGCACCGTCTTCACCAAACTCAAACAATTCAACACTTCCTCCGCCACCTGGTCTTCCGTGCAAAACAAGTGCGCATCGTCCTGCGTGAACCCGCGCACCCGCGTCAGCCCATTCAATTCCCCGCTCTTTTCCCAGCGGTACACCGTCCCAAACTCCGCCAGCCGCACCGGCAAGTCCCGGTAGCTCCGCGGCTGACTATCGTAAATCTTGATGTGGTGCGGACAATTCATCGGCTTCAACATGAAGCCTTCTAGCAGTTTTTCGTCCGGCAAAATCCGCTCCGGCGGAATGACCTCCCGCCCCGCCCGCTCATTGATCCCCTCCGCCAATTTGCGCGAAACCCCATCGAGCCGCTCCATCACCTCAGCACAGCCGCAGCCCGCATCGGCGCATTCCTGCATCTGCTCGTTCTCCATGATGGCCCCAAATTGGCTCTCCTTGTAATAGGGAAAGTGGCCGCTCGTCTTGTACAGCGCCAATTTGCCAATGTGCGGCGTAAACACCTGGCTATAGCCCTGCTTGCTCAACTCCTCACTAATAAAATTCTGCAGCTCCTGCCGCAAAATAGCCCCGTTAGGCGTCCAGAGGATCAAGCCCTGCCCCACCTCGTCGTCAATGTGGAAAAGCTGCAACTCCTTGCCCAACTTGCGGTGGTCCCGCTTCTTCGCCTCCTCCAAAGCCACAAAATGTTGCTCCAACTCCTCCGCACTCGCAAAGGCCGTCCCATAAAGCCGCTGCAGCTGCCCCTTGCTCTCGTCCCCCATGTAAAACGACGCCGAAACACTCGTCAGGCGCACATGCTTGCACTTGCCACTATAGTTGACGTGCGGCCCCGCACAAAGATCCATGAAATCGCCATTCTGATAGCACGAAATCTCCTCGCCCTCCGGGATCTTGTCGATCAAATCCAATTTAAACCGACTCGGATTCCCCGGCCGCTCCCCCAGCCCCCCCAGCCGCCCACTCTCCGCCAGCACCCGCGCCTCCGCCCGACTCATCACTTTCCTCTCAAACTTCTGGTTCTCCTTCGCTAGCTTCTTCATCTCCGCCTCAATCGCCGGAAAATCCTCCGGACTCACCCGGTGCGGCATGTCAAAGTCGTAATAAAAACCATACTCCCCCGGAGGCCCATAGGCAAACTGCGCCTCCGGCCACAGCCGCAAGATCGCCGTCGCCATCAGGTGCGCACACGAGTGCCGCAGCCGGTCCAATTCAGACATCTGCTCGCGCTCTTCCAGGGTCTTGCGGTCGTTCATGAAAAAAATAAAGGTTTGTTGAAAAAGAAAGCCCCGAGAGGCCCAGCCCCCCCACCATGGCCTCCCACCAAGGCCGGGAAAGCTCAAAAGGAAAGCGGGGAACCTCGTCCTCCCTCCCCCCCTCAACCCAAAAATCCCTCCCCCCTCAA
>CALQKQ020000098.1 GCA_943331195.2 Akkermansia muciniphila
ATGACATACCATGGGATGGTGGCGAACCAATGCCAATCCGCAGGGAGGTGGGGGCTTTTCGGCCGGGGAGGGGCTCAGGAGGGCCGCAGGTAGTGCCGACCGGGCAAGGCTTTGATGAGGCGGCGGATTTCGAGGCGCATGAGGGCGGTGGCGACCTCGGAGGCGGGGAGGCCGCTGGCGGCGATGATGTCGTCGAGTTGGCGCTCGGTTTGGTCGAGGGTATCCCAGACGCTTTGTTCGCTGGGGCTGAGGTCGGGGCGGGCGGCGGGGCTGGGGGCGGAAGGGGTGGGGAGGAGGAGGTTGAGGTCGTCGAGGATATCGGCGGCATCGAGGACGAGGCGGGCACCGTTTTGGATGAGTTTGTTGCAGCCGAGGGAGGAGGCGCGGTCGATGGGGCCGGGGATGGCGTAGACGCTGCGGCCTTGGTCGGCGGCGTTGTTGGCGGTGATGAGGGCGCCGCTCCAGGCGGGGGCTTCGACGACGAGGAGGCCGCTGCTCCAGCCGCTGACGATGCGATTGCGCTGGGGGAAGGTTTGTTTGTCTGGCTCGGTGAGGAGGGGGAATTCAGAAACGACGGCACCGTGGCCGTCGGCGATGCGTGCGGCGATGGCGGCGTTTTCCGGGGGGTAGAGTCTGGCGAGGCCGGAGCCGATGACGGCGACGGTGCGGCCCTTGGCGGCGAGGGCACCTTCGTGGGCGGCGGTGTCGATGCCGCGGGCGAGTCCGCTGAGGACGGTGACGCCGGCGTGGGCGAGTTGGAAGGAGAGTTTGCGGGCGGCGGTGAGGCCGTAGGTGGTGGCGCGGCGGGAGCCGACGACGCCGACGGCGAGGCGGTCTTTGGCGAGGAGTTCGCCTTGGACGTAGAGGAGGAGGGGGGGATCGTGGATTTGGAGGAGAGTGGGGGGGTAGAGGGGGTCGGAGTGGGTGATGACGGAGACGCCGAGGTCGCGGATGCGGGCGAGTTCGGCGCTGAGGTCGATTTCGTCTTGCCAGCGGCGGAGGCGGGCGGCGGTATCTGGGCCGATGCCTTCGACGCGGCGGAGGGTATCGGCGGGAGCGCGGAGGACGGCGGCGGGGGAGCCGCAGGCGTCGAGGAGGCGGCGCACCCGGACGGGGCCGATTTTGGGGAGCATGTTGAGGGCGATGAGGGCCTCCTGGTCGGTCATGGGAGCGGTCCTTTCTTACGAGGGGGTGGGGGCAATGAGGGGAGGGGCGCTAGGAGGCGAGGCGGCGCAAGTGGCGCTGCTGGCGGCGCAGATCGGAGGTATTGAAGGCGGCTTGGATCCAATGGACCTGGGGTTTGAGGCCGGGGAGGAGGAGGACTTCGACGACGTCGAGGCGCCAGGGGATGGAGGGTTGGCGGAGGAGTTTCAGGTAGGCGAGGGCGCCGCGGGAGATGAGGGCTTGTTTGGCGAGGGTGACGGCGGCGGCGGGGCGGCCGAAGGCGGTGGAGGTGCGGGTTTTGACTTCGACGAAGGAGAGGACGAGGCCGTGGCGGCAGACGAGGTCGATTTCTCCGCCTTTGGGGCCGCGGAAGTTGCGGTAGAGGATGCGGCAGCCGCGGGAGTAGAGCCAGCGGGCGGCGACGGCTTCGCCGCGGCGGCCGACGGCGTCTTTGTCAGGGATCGGTTGGCCTGGGGAAGTCCAGGGAGCGTTGAGCAACGGGCTTAAACGACCAGCGATGATGCGGAGAAGGTCCATAGAGCTGGAGGGCGGAGAGGTGGGCGGCGGTGCCGTAGCCCTTGTGTTGGGCGAACTGATAGTGGGGGAAGATGGCGTCGAGTGCAAGCATGAGGCGGTCGCGCTCGACTTTGGCGATGATGCTGGCGGCGGCGATGGAAAGGCTGAGGCTGTCGCCGCGGACGATGGCTTGTTGGGGCCAGGGGAAATCTTGGACGGGGAGTCCGTCGATGAGGACCATGTCCGGGGGAGGGGGGCCGAGGGCGGCGACGGCGCGGCGCATGGCGAGGTGGGTGGCGCGGAGGATATTGAGTTGGTCGATTTCGCGGGGGCTGGCTTGGCCGGTGGCGAAGCGCACGTGGGGGTTGTGGGTGAGGGCTTCGTAGAGGTGTTCGCGCTGGGCGCTGCGGAGTTTTTTGGAGTCGTCGAGGAGGGGGAGGTGGAAGTGTTCGGGCAGGAGGACGGCGGCGGCGAACACGGGACCGGCGAGGGGGCCGCGGCCGGCTTCGTCGACGCCGGCGATGAGGCGGCAGCCCTGGAGGCGGTGGGTTGTTTCGTAGTGGAGGGAGGGCATGGGGCGGGGAAGGGGGGAAAGGAAAAACCGCACGCCCGGAGAGGGACGTGCGGTTGGGAAAAGCGGGGGAGAAGCGTCGTCGGCTTTTAGCGGCGCGGGGCCTCTTTGACGGTGACGGCGTCCTTGCCGACGCGGCTGCGGAGGTAGTTGAGTTTGGCGCGGCGGACTTGGCCGCGCTTGGTCACTTCGATTTTGGAAATGAGGGGGCTGTGGAGGGGGTAGACGCGCTCGACGCCTTCGCCGTAGCTCAGTTTGCGCACGGTGATGGACTGGCTTTTGGCGCGGCCGCCTTTGCCGATGATGATGCCGGCAAAAATCTGGATGCGTTCTTTGCCGCCTTCGACGACTCGGTTATGGACCTTGACGGTGTCACCGACATTGAGTTCGGTGGTGTCAGGTTTCA
This sequence comes from Akkermansia muciniphila, assembly GCA_943331195.2. Classification (GTDB taxonomy): domain Bacteria; phylum Verrucomicrobiota; class Verrucomicrobiia; order Verrucomicrobiales; family V1-33; genus CAIZWU01. The sequence goes on from CALQKQ020000098.1 coordinate 2,658, forward strand.
TCTGCTCACGTTGGATCTTCTCGAGGATATTCATGGCGGTGCGGGCGGGGCCGGTAGTCTAGGGAGGCTAAAAGAACCCGCCAGTTCATTAGGCAGGGTGTCCCGGAAAGGGAAGGCGGTCTTAAGCGACGCCCTGGGGAGGCGCAACGGAAATCTTTTGAGTTGGGGGAGTTTGCGGGCGGGGGGAGGATGGGAGGGGGAGGTTTGGCGCAAAGCGGGAGTGAAATGGGATTGATTTGCCTCCAGGGGCTCGTAGGCTAATCCCCCTCCTCCGCAGCCTGCTGCGGTCCACCGGAGCTGCTGGCCATTCTGACAAGGCAGCGTCTCCTGTTTCTCCCAACTATCAACTCACGGATTCATCTCCGCCTGCCATGTCCGATCCAGAACCTATCGACCTCTCCCAGCTGCAGAACTTGAACCTCGCGCCCGACTGGGTGGGAGATTTGCAAAAGCGGGAAATGGCGCCCGGCGAGGTGGTTTGGGGGCGCGCGCCGGACCACGAGCGGGAGTCGCGGGGCGGCGGCTTCGGGTTTGGCACGGGCGGGAAAAGCGGGCCGCGCCGAGAAGGCGGTGGTTTTGGGGGGCGCAGCGATTTTAATCGGCAAGACCGGGGCGGCCCGCCGCGGGGTCCTCGGCCCGACGGCCCGCGTCCAGGTGGCCCTCGGCCCGACGATCGCGGCCCGCGCCCGGGAGGTCCCCGGCCAGAGGGGCCGCGCCAAGAAGGTCCTCGGCCAGACCGTCCCCCGGGGGACCGCGGCCCGCGTCCGGGAGGGCAGCGCTTCGATGACCGCGGCCCGCGGCCAGGTGGTCCTCGTCCCGATGATCGGGGGCCCCGGCCGGGCGGACCGGATCGCCGCAGCGGCGGGCGGCCTGATTTTCGGGGAGACGATCGCCGGGGCGGGCCTCCGGGGCGCTTTGAGCATCGGCCGTATGTGGAGCCTTTGCCGGGGTGGCGGGTGCGCTTGTTCGCTGAGCCGAAGTCGCTGGAAGCGATCACGCGGCAGGTGAAGGCCTCGAGTCGGGCCTATCCTGTTTTTGAGTTGGGCCGTCTCTTTTTGGCGGGCCGCGACCGCTATGTGGTGAATTTCTCGCGTTTGCCTGCGCCTCCCGCGCCGCGCGGTCCCAAGGGTGGGCCGGCTCCGGAAGTGGAGCCGCTGGCCGGGCCGGAGCAATTGTTCCAGGTGGCGGCGGATGGTTCGCTGTGGTTGAGTCGGGATGAGGCCATCCGCCACATTCTGCAGGGGCCCATGTTGCAGAATTACTATCGGAGGGATACCATCAGCGTGGAGCCGCCGAAGGGCATCTTTACGGCGGTGGCGGTCTGCGGTTTTTCCGGGGAAATCCTCGGCCCGCCAAATCATCACTCGTTCCAGACGACGGTGGCCCGCTTACACCGGGAGCAGTTTTACAACTTGCCCCTGGACCGCTACAAATCGCGCATCCGCAGCGAAAAAGACGAGGCCTTGGTCGCCAAATGGCTTGAAGGTCAGAGTACGGCGATGGTTTATGTCCCCTTGAGTCCGAGCGAGCGGGCCGCGCTGGCGGCGGCAGCAGCGGTGGAAAAGTTGGCGGCTTCCGCTCCGGCGGCGGCGGAAAAGTCGGCTACGGTTGCGGTTGCCGAAACTGCGGTGGCGGAGGCGCCGGCTCCGGAAGCGGAAGTTGGGGTTGCTGAGGCCCCAGTGGCAGAAGCGGAAGCCCCGGTTGCTGCGCCCGAAGCTGCGGCGGCGGAGGTTCCCGTGGCCGAGGCCGAGGCACCAGCGGCTCTGGAGGGCGAGGCCCCTGCGGTCGAGGAGGCTCCGGCGGAGGAGTCGGCTCCGGCGGCGGAGCCCTTGCGGACGCAGGCGGCCATGGAGGCGCATTTTATGGAGCACTACGCCGCGCAAGCGGTGAAGGCGGTGACTCGGGTATCGGTTCCTGGCAACATCCCGGGCCGACTTTTGGCCCCGCCCCTGCTGGCTCTGTTGCGCATGGAAGTGGAGCAGCAGCAGCGCTTCCCGATGCAGCTGGTGCAGGATTTGTGTCGCGACCTCGAGAAGGAGGGCCTCAAGTTCTTCAAGCGCGACAAAAAGGCGACGTTCGTTTGCCGCACTCGCCCGCACTATATCGAGGATGAATCCCACCTCTCGCCTCGCCTGCGCAGCATTGTCGGCGTGGTCAAAGCTAATCCTGGGATCACGGTGCCCAAGCTGGTGTCCACGCTGGCCCCCCACCTGGAGGCTCCCCAAGCCCCCAAGGCGGCGGAGCCGATCGCGGCGGGGGAAGCCGTCGAGACCACTGCGGCACCGGAAGCGGCAGCCGAGCCAATCGCGGTAGCCGCAGAAGTCGCTCAAGTGGCAGAAGTCGCTCAAGTGGCGGAAGTCGCTCAAGTGGCGGAAGTCGCTCAAGTGGCGGAAGTCGCGGAAGTCGCGGCGTTGCCGGAAGTTGCGGCCGAAGCCGCTGCGGTGCCGACGGCTGAGGTGGTTGGGGAGGCGGCGGCACCAGCGGTTCAGGAAACCGTGGCGGCCTTCACGGCGGAAGCGCCTTCGTCGGTTGAAGTGGCTCCAGCAGTGGCGCCGGGGAGCGTGGAAACCCAGGATTCGGCGGAAACGCTGATTTTGAGTGAAGTAGCGCCTGTGGCGGCCGCTGCGCCGGCAGTGGAACTCGCGGCGGCTGGGGAGGGTGGGCGCGGTCGGCGGCCGAAGGGCCCGCGCAAGCCTGCGGCCTCAGTGGGTCCACCGGCGCCCCTTACGGCTGAGGAAATCGTGGTGCTCCAGGACCTGCGCTGGCTGGTCCAGGAAGGCTACGTCACCGAATATGCCAATGGCGAGCTCCAGGTGTTGGGTCGGGCGCCCCAGCCCCCCATGGAAAAGAAGGTCCGGCCGGAAGCACCCCTGGCGCGGGCCCCCCGGGCCGCTGGTGAGGGCGGGGGCCGCGGGGCGGGTCCTGCGGCGGAGGTTTCTGGCGCGGAGGTTTCTGGCGCGGAGGTTGCGGAGCCCGCCGCAGCTGCCCCTGAAGCGGTGGTGGTGGCTGCGGAGGAAACTCCGGCGGCGGCTGAAGTGCCTCCAGCGGAGGAGTCAGCTTCTGCGGAGGAGTCAGCTTCTGCAGAGGCATCGGCGGAAGCAGCGGAGTCAGCTCCTGCGGAGGAGGCCAGCGCGGCGGCGGCCTTGGAGGAAAGTCCAGCGGTGGCGGCGGCGCCAGCGGCGCCATCAGCGCCGCCTGCGGAGTGAGCCTAAGGGCGTGAGTTGGCCGGTGCCCCCCTGGTCACTTTTCAACTCACGCTTTTGGATTGAGCGAGACTGGGCACCGCAGCCTGGTGGCCCACTGGGCTGCGGCGCCGAGGGAATCAATGATTTTTTCCGAGCGCGGCAGCTTGGGCGGCGAGCTGGGCATTTTAGCGCTCAGTGAGGGCCATGAGCTGGGCGTTGTGGGCTTCGGTGAGGGCCATGAGCTGGGCGTTGTGGGCTTCGGTGAGGGCCATGAGTTGGGCGTTGTGGGCTTCGGTGAGGGCCATGAGTTGGGCGTTGTGGCGGGCGGTCATCCAAAGATGGAGAATGCCCTGGAGGGCGACTACGAGGATAAATCCGAGGGTCTGGAGCGTGCGCAGGCGATGATTCATAGGGGCTTTTTTGGGGTGCTGGCGGCGCTGGTTGTGGAGGAATCGGAGTGCATGGACGACTGAAAATGAGCGATGCGCGACGGAAGGGGCGCGGGAATGAGCAACCGGCAAGGCCGGGCTGAGGCAGTGCGTTTGTTTTATCCTAAAATCGCGAGTTGACGATCGCATTCGGCCGACGCGGAGTGAATGTACGTTAAGATTTTTCTTCGCTCGTGGGCTTTGTTGAGGCTGAAGCGCTGGCATCTCTGCCGAACTGTCTGATTCGCCGTTAGGCCGCCCTTACAGGGCTCACATTTCTTTTTGTGCTGAAAAAACCCAGGGCGTGGCCCTGGGCGGCGGGATGATGGCCCGTTGGGCCAATGATGGGTCCACGGTGCTGATTCCGGACCTTGCCCTGGGCTGGTATGCGCAGCCCCTTTGGGGCAGAGGCGCAGCCGTTGGGGAGGCCATTGGGGTTCTCGGTCATATGCCATGCCCAAGCCCCAAAGGGGCGCACCAAGATAGCCCAGGGCAAGGCCCTGGGTATAACGGTTTCCAGCCATCCGGAGCCCTGAAAGGGCGGCCCAACGATTAGGTCGCCCCTTCAGGGCTTTGATTGCTTTTTGACTGGGGAAACCCAGGGCGTTGCCCTGGGCTGGCGTAGGCCGCGCCGTTGGCGCTCGGGAGCTGCGGCCCAAGGGTGACTTCCGTCCTGGTTTTTTATCCTAAAAGCGGGAGTTGACTATCCGATTCGGTGGGCGCGCAGTGCTGGCGCGGGAGCGCTTTCGCTTGGCGTGTGGCCTTTTTTGGGGGCGGCCGCGCTGGCACCCCTGCCGGGGTGCGGGCCTCCTTGGGACGCGGATCCGGTGGGGTCGCGGCGCTCGACCACCGGCTACCTGCTGGGATGCCTCCGGCATCGGTGCGGGGCGTGTCACCAGACGCGGTTTCGCAGGGGATATTGACCGCAGAAGAGACTCACCCAACAGGTGAGTCTCCCGAGGCGAGAGAAAACAGATCATTCCCCGTCCTGATCGCGAAAAAGGGACCCAGGGTCGAGTTTCAACGCCCGTTTTTAGCAAAAGACCACGGCGGACGCGAGGATGGGAGCACTAAAATAACTTCACATTATCAATGCCTTACAGGTGAAGTCACTTGGGAGGCTTAAGGGCCCGAGCAAGCTGTAGCCTTCGGCTTCTAACTGGCTCCTGCTGGGAGATTTGGGCAAGGGTGATTCAGGAGGTTAAGGGTTTAGCGGACGACCTGAACGGCGCGGTAGAACTTGGAGGGAACTCCTTTGACGCCCGGGTCGGTGAAGACTTGGTCGTCGCCGGAGGACTCGGACAAGCCGAGGGAGACCCATTTCATGAGGTCGGAGGAGCCGAAGATTTCGAAGACGGCGGTGGGCATTTGGAGGAGGCGGACGCGGAAGCCTGCTCGGGTCATGCCGTCGGGGTGGAGGGCTGGGGCTTGGAGGAAGAGAACGCCGTAGGCGAGGCCATCGCCGAGGATGTCGACTCGGGCGACCTGGGATCTGGGGAGGGTGGGGAAGGTCACGTTGCCTTCGACGTCGGCGAAGCCGTTGTGGAAGCCGCCGCGGGTGTCGACGAGGCGGACGAAGCCGGCGGGGTCTGGTTTGTCGGCGGCGTCGAGGACGGTGAGGCGGACGCCGCGGAGGAAGGTTTCGATTTTCGCGTAGGCGGCGATTTCGGAGATGACTTTCCAGCCGGGCACGGATTTTTTGCGCACGGTCAGTTCGGGGTCGCCGAGCAGGAGGTAGGCGAAGGTATTGCTGTCCCAACTGGCACCGCCGCCGGAGGTACTGAGGCTGATGCGCTCGGCTTCGGCGAGGGCTGGGCCGAGGCGGGAGAAGCCGCTTTCGTAGAAGGCGCGGAAGATGCCCTTGGTGCGCTCGTGGTTTTCGCCGGTGTAGGAGGTGACGGTGGCCCCGAAGTGGGCGACGGCTCCGGAGTTGCGGCGCTGCATCCAATCTTCGGCGATGCAGTCGGCGCGGTTGAGGCGGCTGTTGAGGCAATTGATGGCGAAGACGACGGGGTGGATGGCATTGGTGAGGGCGCTGACGTGGGTGGCGCGGGTCCAGGAGAGGCCGCTACTTTCGGCGGTGCCGGAGCCGTCCCATCCGGAGGCCCAGCTGTTTTCGTCGCCGTGGCCGCGGTAGAGGAGGAGGCCCCGTCCTCCGTTGAGAGCGGCGGTGACGTCGGCGTTGGTGGCGCGGGTGGTGGCGGCGGAGAGGGCACCGGCGTGGAGGGTTTGGAAGCTTGGGGGGCTGGTGTAGCCGCCGTAGTTTACGGTGTCCTGGACGGCTTTGGCATACTTGGAGGGCCAGTCGGGGTTGACGCCGTAGCTGCCGGCGTCGTTTTGGCTATTGGCGCAGAGGGTGGCGCGGGTGGGCCAGTCGCCGGATGGGGGGGTGCGCTCGTAGCGGAGGATTTTGTCGACTTGGACTTTGAGGTCTTCGTCGGAGTTGGCGGAGAGGCGCCCGACGTAGAGGCTGGGGGTTTTGTTGGAGCCGATGACTTCGTAGACGTGATCGGAGTCGGCGAGGCTGCCGTCTGGGGAGCCGGTGATGAGGGAGCTGCGGCCGGCTTCGATGACGTCGACGTCGCCGCAGATGAGGACGTAGACGCCGTGGCAGTAGTTGGCTTTGAAGTAGGATTCGATGTAGGCGTCGATGGCGGCGCGGGAGTTGGGGAGGTCATCGGAGGGGGAGGATCCGACGAAGGCGAAGTCGACGTTGAGGCCTTTGATGGCTTTCCACGCGGCGAGGGGTTGGAGGATGGAATACCAGGATTTGGGGGTGAGGATGAGGTAGTGGGCGCTGCGGGAGGCTTCGATGGGGAGGCCTTTTTTGGTGAGGGAGTCGAGAATGGCTTGGCCGTTGAGGAAGGGGGGCAGGGAGGCCCAGACGTCCCAGGGGACGGGGCATTCGTAGTCTTCGGTGCCGCTGAGGTGTTTGATGATGACGCTGATTTTGGAGGGGAGGCGGACGAGGGATGGGGTGAGGATGTGGTAGGGGGCGATGGAGAGGGCGGAGCCGGCGAAGGCACCCATGCTGGTGGGCTGGCTGATTTCGGGTTCGCTGCCGATGTAGGTGCCCTCAAATGTTTCGTAGAAGGTTTCGTCGACGAGTTCTGGGGGGGAGAAGCCGGGGTCTTCGTCGGAGCCATCGAATCCGGCGGGGACGACGGGGGCGGCGAGTTTGACGTCGCGGAATTCGAGGATTTTGGTTTCGAGGAGGACGCCGCGTTCGGCGTTTTTGCGGGAGACGGCGAGGGTGGAGCGGAGGCGGGGCACGGTGGGCTGGGCGCCTTCGGGGTTGATGCCGAGTTTGAGCATGGCTTCGGCGGTGCGGGGGAATTGACCTATGGCGGAGCTGGGGAAGTAGGCTTTGGGGGTGCTGCCGAGGGAGGGCTGGAGGTAGCGGGAGGGGGGTTTGGGGGACTGGCGCAGGGCGGCGGGGAACTCCCACCACCCGGTGGGGTTGGCGCGGTCGGGAAAGCCGATGCCGGAGACGACGATGGAGGGGAGGGTGAGGCGGCGGAAGGAGCGCTTGGCGTATTCGACGGCTTCGTCGAAGACGCCGGGCAGGGTGAGTTCGAGTTCGGTGACTTCGGGAGTGGTGGCCACGACGCGGATGAGGATGGGGTCGCCGGGTTTGGTTTGACCGTTGCTGGAGATCCAGTTGGGTTGGGTTTGGGCCCA
>CALQKQ020000099.1 GCA_943331195.2 Akkermansia muciniphila
AAGCCCCAGGTCACTCCCGATGAACTTGCGGTGCTGCAATGGTGGGTCGATAGCGGCGCCAGTGCCGAGCTCAAATTGAATGATGCCTCCATTCCGGGGCCGGTGTTGGAAAAAATCAAGGCGCTGTTGCAGGCCCCTCAGGCCAGCTCCGGGGCCCATGGCGAAGCGGGTGCAGCCGGTCCCGCAGCGGCTCCTGCGCCCGAGGCGGCGGCTCCCGCAGCTCCGGCAGCGGCTCCAGCTACAGCCGCGCCAGCGGCGGCTCCAGCGGCAGCTCCTGCGCCCGAAGCGGCAGCTCCGGCGGCGGCTCCCGCGGCTCCGGCGGCGGCTCCAGCTCCAGCCGCGCCTGGTCCGGACATGGCGCCGGTGCAGGCTTTGGAGAAGGAGCTGGGGGTGGCTATTTTGCCTTTGGCGCAAAACGATGCGGCGCTCTCGTTTAATTGCGTCAACATTGCGGACAAATTTGGCGACGGCGAGTTGGCGAAGTTTGCTCCGATCGGAGAGCGGCTGGCCGAGCTGAATTTGAGCCGGAGCAAGGTGACGGATGCGGGCTTGGCGAGCCTGGCGGGCATGAAGAACCTCAAGAAACTCCATCTTCCTAACACGGCTGTGACGGACGCGGGGATCGATGCCTTGCTCGGCTTGGGGCAATTGGAATACCTCAACCTGTTCAACACCAAGATCACCGACGTCGGCTTGGCTAAGTTGGAAAAACTGCCAAAATTGAAACGGCTTTTCGTGTGGCAGACGGGGGCCACCAAGCCGGCCGCCGAGGCGCTGCACGCCAAATTGCCCGAGGTGGTGATCAATTTGGGCTGGGATCAGGAGGTCAAGACGGCGGTCGCGGTGGCTGCCGCGCCGGCGGCCCCAGCCCCGGTGGCGGCGGTGGATCCGGAGAAGCCGGTTTACGACGCCCTGATTCAACCGATTCTGGCTGCTAAATGCCTCAACTGCCATGGGGAGGAAAAGGATAAGGGCAAGCTGCGGATGCACACGTTTGCGGAGTTGATGAAAAATGGCGACAGCGGCTTGCCAGTGGTTGTGGCGGGCAAATCTGGGGAAAGCCTCATGGTGAAGCGCGCGCTGCTGCCCTTGGAGGAGGACGAGCACATGCCGCCTTCTAACAAGGATCAGCTCAATGAAAAGGAATTGGCCATCCTCAAATGGTGGATCGACGCCGGGGCCAAGACCGACGTCAAAGTGAAGGATGCGGCCTTGCCCGACAATTTGAAGTAGGGCGGCGCTCCATTGCGGATTCACCGATTCGGTTCCACTCCTTAAGCATGCTTTTGCGCCCGGCCCTCCGCTTCGCCCTCTTGGGCTTTGTTCTCCTGGGGGCGGCGTGCTCGCCTGCTCCGCCGGCCGCCGCCGAGGCTTCTCCTAACGATGCGCGTCCCTTGGCGGATCTGGCCCCAATGCTCGGGGCCCGGGCCGCTCGGGTGGTTTGGCTAGAGGAGGTGGTGCCTCAGTCTCCCTTGCGCCAGGTGTTCGGCTACGCCTCGGCGGAGGGCGGGGGGATTCGAGCCCTAACCACTGAGGCGGCCGACTACGCCCGTCCGCTCTTGAACCACGACGGCAGCGCGCTGGTTTACACCCGTCTCCATGCCAGCGCCCAGGGTGAGAAAACCGCCTATGCGCCCGAGATCATCTTGCAGCCTTGGGACGGCCCGGCGCGGGTGCTGGGGCCGGGCATGGCGGTGGCGTGGTGGCGCGACCCCGCTGATGGCAAGGCCTACATCTATGCCTTGGAAAGCCTCCTGCCGGGTTCGCCGGGCCGCCTTGCCGGAGAAAAATTGTGGCGCTTTCTTCCTGCCGCGCCGGAGGACCGCGAGATCATTTGGACGGCGAGTCCGCTGGGCGCGGAGTCCTTGCAGATTTCCCGGGATGGGCATCGCGCGGCGGGGCTCTTTCCTTTTCCCAAGGCTGGGTTGGCTAACCTAACTGACCAGACCTTGGTTCCGCTGGTCGCCGGGGGCTGGCCGGCGGGGGCTTCTGACGACAGCTACGCGGCCGCCGTCCTCGACGGGTCGCGCCGCCGCCTGCGCTTTTCCGCGCCTAACCTCGATCCGGGTTGGGAGCTCAGTTTCATGGGGGCGCCGGGCTGGCAGGATGGCGGTCTGCTGCACCCGCGCTGGAGCAACGATCCTACCATTCTCGTCTTCACGGGCCCTCATGTGGCGGAGGAATCTGCGGCGGATATCGCGCTGGTGCGCTTGCGCGAGGACTTCCGCAGTATTGCTAGGGTGGTTCGCCTTACCGAGGGCCGCCGCGCGCTTTCCCCTGACCTTTGGGTGGAGGGGGGATCCTCTGTTAACAGCAGCCTTCCCCAGCAGCCGGTGGTGGCGGAGAAGGCGGCACCGGCGCCCTGGCCGAGCAGCCCTGACAATTTGGTTTTTGCTTGGGACCATGCCCTGCGCCCGGCGCCAGTGCCATCGGCTGCCGCTTCCCTAACCCCACAGGGCTTTGCCACCTGGGGGCGCTATCAGAGCATGGATCCCTCGGGCGGTTGGTTCGCGGCGGAGCCTGCGGCGGCGGCCCGCCTGGCGACGGAAGCAGCGGCGGCTGCGGCTTTCTCATTGGAGCTTATTCTGACGGAGCGTCCGGCGGCTCCTCCGCTCAGCGTCCGCTTGGCGGCTTTGATGCTAGAAGATGGGCGCGAGGCATTCGCCCTCTATCGCGTGGACCGGAAGCTGGTGCTGCGGGTCCTGCTGGGAGGCGGGCCGGAGCGCCCGGCGCAGGTGTATCCGGTGATCCTGACCAATCTCGCGATTGAGGCCGAGCGCCCCGTGCACCTTCTGCTCTCCCTGCGCAACAACCGCCTATCGTGCTGGCTCGACGGGCAGTTGGCCCAGGAATGCGAGTTGCCGAACAGTGGTCTAGCCGCCTGGGGTCCGGGGCAACTCAGCTTTGGCGACCCCCAGCCATATGGCACGCCGTGGTCTGGCACCCTGGACCGGGTCGCTTTGTGGAGCCGCGCCTTGGGCAAGGACGAAGCCCGCCAAGCTGCGGATGTGGCGCAAGCCTGGATGAGCACGCGCACCCGCCCCGCCCGCTTTAAATTAAAAGCCACCCTCGCCGCCCTCCCGGCCCTGCCCAGCCTCCTGCCGCAGCAGATGCTCGCCATCAGCGTCTGGGACGTGCAGCAGGTTTTCATGGGCCAATTGGAAGCCAAACGCATCGCCATCGCCGACTGGAGCCGTCTCCAAGGCCAGCCCGTTCCCTCCACCTTGCCGGCGGTGGGGCAAGCGGTCGACTTTTACCTCGAATCCTGGGACGACCACGAGGAGCTTGAGCAAGTGCCCAGCGCCGCCGCGCCGGGGGCGACCGGCCTGCCGCTCTACTTTTTGTCCCGCCCCCTTCGCTTGCCGCCATGAGTTTTTCCTCCTGGGGTGAAGCATTGTTGATTAATTGTTAGTTTTTGACGAGATGTGCCCTGAAAGGTCAACGGCGCTTCGGCACAAATAAATTCCCCTTCCGCGCGCTCAACCCGTATAGAAGAATGCCACCTCTTGGCCCGTATGGGGCACAGCTCCTTCACCCGCTATCCGCATGAAGCCTACCCTCTCTCTTTTTCTCTTTCCGCTGCTTGCGGGGATGGCGTTTCCCGCCGCAGCCGCCGACACGGTACCCCTCTCCTTCAACCGCGACATTCGCCCGCTGCTCTCGAACAGCTGTCTGCGCTGTCACGGGCCGGATCCGGACCAGCGCAAAGGCGGGCCGCGCGGCAGCCACGGCTTGCGCCTCGATACTGCTGAGGGAGCGATGATGGACCTCGGGGGCAAGCAGGCGGTGGTGCCCGGCCACCCCGAGCAAAGCGAACTTGTGGCCCGCTTGCGCAGCCACGATCCCGACGAAGTCATGCCGCCGCCCAAAGCCGGCAAAGCGCTGAGCCCAGCGGAAATCGCCCTCGTGGAAGCATGGATTCGCTCGGGTGCTTCTTTTTCCAAACACTGGTCTTACGAAAAGCCGGTCCTCGTCGAACCGCCCCGCCGCGATGTGGCTCCGGTGGATGCGTTCATCCTCGACCGCTTGCAGCGCGAGGGCCTGAGCGCGCAACCGGAGGCCGACGCCGCGACCCTGTTGCGCCGCGCTACCCTCGACCTCACGGGGTTGCCTCCTTCGCCAGATGCGCTTGAGGCCTACCTCGCCGACGCCGCCCCCGGCGCTTATGAGCGCCTCGTGGACCGCCTGCTCGCGGCCCCCGCTTACGGGGAACACTGGGCCCGCCAGTGGCTCGACTTGGCGCGCTATGCCGACTCAGCCGGCTACGCCGACGACCCCTTCCGCCCCATTTGGCCCTTTCGCGACTACGTGATCCGGTCGTTCAACGATAACAAGCCCTTCGATCAGTTCACCCTAGAACAGATCGCCGGCGACCTGCTTCCTAACGCTACTGAGGAGCAGATGGTGGCCACGGCGTTTCATCGCAATACGATGACGAACAGCGAAGGGGGCACCAATGATGAGGAGTTCCGCAACGCCGCCGTCGTCGACCGCGTCAACACCACCCTAGGCGTCTGGATGGGCACTTCCATGGCGTGCGCGCAATGCCACACTCACAAATACGACCCCATCACGCACGCCGAGTATTTTGGGATCTTTGCCTTTCTCAATAACACCGACGACGCCGACCGGCGCGATGAGTCCCCGCTGCTTTCCTTTTACACCGGTGAGCAAAAAGCCGCGCGCGAAACGTTGGGAGGTGAGATCGCGGCCTTGGAAGCTCAGTTCCAGTCGCCGCCTCCAGAAGTGCAGCGCGCCGCCGCGCAGTGGGCTGAATCCCTCGCCGCGCCCCTCGATTGGCACCCCGCCGTGCCTGCGGCCTTGAAGTCGCAAGCCGGTCTCGCCCTCGCCCAAGCGGCTGACGGCACCGTCTTCGTGGCCGCCACCGCCGCCAAGGATAGCTATACTTTAGAGATTCCCATCGCCGAAGCCAGTTCTCTCACGGCGCTGCGCCTTGAGGCCTTGCCCGACGCGGCGCTGCCCGCGCAGGGCCCGGGGCATGCCGGAGGGAATTTTGTGGTCACCCGGGTCCGCGCCACGCTGCGCCCGCCCGCGCAAGCCGTGCCCCCCGCCGCGCGCTTCATTCGCATCGAACTCCCCGGCAAAGACAAACTGCTGCAACTCGCGGAAGTCCAGGTTTTCAGCGGGGGAAATAACGTCGCGCCGCAGGGCATGGCTTCGCAAAAATCCACCTACGATGTGGCCGCCGCCTCCCGCGCCAATGACGGCAATACGGCGCCGGAATACAATAACAACTCAGTGGCGCACACCGCTCCTAATACCGACGACCCCTGGTGGGAAATCGATCTCCAATCCGTGCAGCCGATCGACCGCATTGTGGTGTGGAACCGCGCGGAGGTTGGGGAACGCCTGGCGGGTTTCCGCGTGGTGGCCCTCGACGCGGAGCGCCGTCCGGTGTGGGAAAAATCGGACAATGCCGCGGCGGCCGAAACCCCCTTCTCCCTAACGGGTGAGCGGGACATTCCCCTCGTGGCCGCCGCCGTCGACTACCAGCAGCCGGATTTCTCGGTCGACTCCGTATTAGCGGATTCTCCTAAAGCGCCGCGCCCGGGGGCCAAGCCTGCTTCCCAGAAGGGCTGGGCGGTCGGAGGGGCTCCTGGCCAAGCCCACGCCCTTCTCCTGTTTCCCGGGGCCCCGCTGCCGCTCGCTGCCGGGACGACCTTGGTGGTGACCATTGAGCAGCAATCGCCTCATCCTAATCACACCTTGGGCCGCTTCCGCCTGAGCACTAGCGGCGATCCCCGCGCGGCCGCTTGGGCCGCCCTGCCGCCCGATTTGATTAGGATTTTCTCCCAGCCGCAGGCGGCCCGCGAGGCGACCGCCCCGGCGCGCGCGCTGGACTACTATGCTCGCGAGCTGGCTCCCAGCCTGGAGCCGACTCGCCTCCGCCTCGCGGTGGCGCGCCAGCAGCGCGACGCCATTCCCCTCACCACGGTGCCGATCATGAAGGACCTCCCGCCGGAGCAGCATCGCGTCACCAAGGTGCAGCTGCGCGGCAACTGGCAGGCCCTCGGCGAGGAAGTCCAAGCTGGGGTCCCCGCCGCCTTCCATCCCCTGCCGCCGGAGGCCCCGCGCAACCGCCTCACCCTAGCGCGCTGGCTGGTCGATCCGGAAAATCCTCTCACGGCCCGCGTCATTGCTAACCGCTATTGGGAGGCGCTTTTCGGCATCGGACTAGTCCGCACGAGCGAAGAGTTTGGCAATCAGGGCGAGCTTCCTTCGCACCCCGAATTGCTCGACTGGCTGGCCACCGAATTGGTGCGGGAGAAGTGGGATCTCAAGAAATTCCTCCGCCTCCTCGTGACCTCGGCCACCTACCGGCAGTCCTCCAAGGTCGAAGCTGGCATGGCCGAGCGCGATCCCGATAACCGCCTGGTGGCCCGGGGGCCGCGGCTGCGGCTTTCTGCGGAAATGGTGCGCGACCAGGCCCTCGCGGTGGGGGGCTTGCTCTCTCCCAAAATGCTCGGCCCCTCGGTGAAGCCAGCGCGTCCTAACATGGGTTTATCGGCGGCCTTTGGCGGTGGATTGGACTGGCAGACCAGCGCTGGGGAAGACCGCTTTCGCCGGGCACTTTACACCGAGTGGCGCCGCACGAGCCCTTATCCTTCCCTAGCCACCTTTGATGCTCCGAGCCGGGAAACCTGCACCCTGCAGCGCAACCGCACGAACACCCCGCTGCAAGCCCTGGTGACGCTCAACGACCCGGTCTTTGTGGAAGCGGCCCAAGCCCTCGCCCGCCGCCTCGCTGAGGCCGCCGACGCCCCTGAAGCCATCGTCCGCCGGGCTTTTCTCCGGGTGCTCTCTCGGCTCCCCACGGAGCGGGAGCAGTCCCGCTTGGTCAAGCTCCACGCCGAGTCCCTAGCGGCTTTCCGCGAAGCTCCGGAGCAGGCCCTCAAGCTGGCCACCGATCCCCTAGGACCGCTCCCGCCGGGGGCGGAGGCGGCGGGGCTGGCGGCCTGGACGGCGGTGGCCAATGTCCTGCTCAATCTCGACGAAAGTCTCATGAAGCGCTAACTGATATGAACCCAGACCTTGAACTCCTCCAGGACCGGACCCGCCGCCATTTCCTCCGCAGCGCTGGGCAATTCAGCCTCGGTGCCATCGCGCTGGAAGCGCTTCGGGAAAAGACTTCTGCGGCTGCTCCGGCGGCCAATCCCTTTGCGGCTCGCCCCGCGCCCGGGCGGCCGAAGGTGCAGCGCGTCATCTATCTGCATATGTCCGGCGGTCCGCCCCACCTGGACATTTTTGACTACAAGCCAGAGCTGGTGAAGCGCAATGGCCAGGCCGCCCCTGACGAATTCGTCAAAGGCAAGACCTTCGCCTTCACAAGCGGCGTTCCCAAACTCATGGGAACCCCGCGCACCTTCTCGCAGCACGGCCCTGGCGGCATCTGGATGTCCGATGCCGTCCCGAATTTCCAATCGGTCGCTAACGAAATGTGCGTCATTAAATCGATGTACACGGAACAGTTCAACCACGCCCCGGCGGAACTGCTCCTTTTTACGGGATCGGCTCGCCAGGGCCGCCCTTCCATGGGCTCCTGGGTCACCTACGGATTGGGTTCGGCGAACGATAACCTTCCGGGCTTCGTGGTTCTCATCAGCAACGGAGTTCAGCCTAGCGGCGGGCAAAGCTGCTGGGGCACGGGCTTCATCCCTTCGGTCTATCAAGGCGTGCAATGCCGCTCCAAAGGCGACCCCGTGCTCTATGTCAGCGATCCTCCCGGGATGGACCGCAAGCTGCGCCGTCAAACCCTGGATGCACTGCGCGATTTAAATGAGGAACAAGCGAGCCAGATGGGCCACCCCGAGACCGCCACGCGCATGGCCCAATACGAATTGGCCTTCCGCATGCAAACTAGCGTGCCCGAAGTCATGGACATCTCCCGCGAGTCGCCCGAGATCCTGGCGGACTATGGCGCGGTGCCGGGCGAATCCAGCTTTGCTAACAACTGTCTGCTGGGCCGTCGCCTCCTCGAACAGGGCGTCCGCTTTGTGCATCTTTTCGACTGGGGATGGGACTTCCACGGCACGGGTGCCGGCGAGGATATCCGCGGCGGCCTCACCGACAAAATGCGGCGCACCGACAAACCGGTCGCGGCGCTGATCCGCGACTTGCGCCAACGCGGCCTCCTCGACGACACCTTGATCGTCTGGGGCGGGGAATTCGGGCGCACCCCCTTCCGCGAGGGCCGCACCGCCGGAGGCGACGTCTTGGGGCGCGACCACTTCCCCGATGCCTTCTCCATTTTCCTCGCCGGCGGCGGGGTCAAACAAGGCTTCAGCCACGGCGAAACCGATGAACTCGGCTTTAGTGTCGCCACCGGCAAGGTCCACGTCCACGACCTCCAAGCCACCATCCTCCACCTCCTCGGCCTCGACCACGAGCGCCTCACCTACCGCTTCCAAGGCCGCGACTTCCGCCTCACTGACGTCCATGGGCGCGTCGTCTCGGAAATTCTCTCCTGATTTTTTACCAGCACCCGGCACCGACGGGCCCCGCGCCGCTCGCTGGGCCCCGATGCTGCTTTTGGCTAACTCTCCGCGCTTTTTTATAAAATGTTAGTAAGTATTTTCAACGACGTCATCGGCCCGGTGATGCGCGGTCCTTCGAGCTCCCACTGTGCGGCGGCCCTGCGCATCGGCCGCCTCGCCCGCGACCTCATGGACGGTGAGATCGCGGATGTACTCGTCGAGTTCGACCGCGCGGGCTCGCTGCCGACGACGCACGACACCCAGGGCTCGGACATGGGCCTCTTTGGTGGTTTGTTAGGTTGGGATGCGGCTGATGCCCGGCTTCCGGGCTCGCCGCAGGCCTTGCGCGACGCTGGGGTGCGCCTCGCCATGGAAACGGTGGACGCGGGAGATCCTCACCCTAACACCTATCGGCTAACCTTGCGCAGCGCCCGGGAAACCCACACCCTGCGGGCGATTTCGACGGGCGGCGGGATGATGGAAGTGATTGATCTGGATGGTTTTGCGATTTCTTGCTTTGGCGATTGCTGCGAAACGCTGCTGTGGGTGGAAGGGCAGGGGAGCGAGGTGGTGGCGTGGCTTGAGGGGCGTTTTGCGGCTGATGACATCTTGTGGCACCAGGCGGACGGCCGTCAGTTGATTCAAGTCAAGGCCCCTGACTTTGTCAGCGACGCCCTCCTGGCCGACCTTCCCGGGCTGGTTTCGGTGAAGCGGCTCGGGCCGGTTTTGCCGGTGCAGACGCGCCGCGGGACGCGGGTGCCGTTTGGTTCTTGCGCTGAATTGCTCGCCCTGGATGCGGGGCGCGGCCTACCGCTGTGGCAATGGGCGGTGACCTACGAACAAGCGCGCGGTGGCCTCAGCGAGGCCGAGGTGCTCGCCAAGATGGTGGAAATCGTCAGGATTGTGCGCCGCTCCATCGCGGAAGGCATCGCCGGGACGCACTATGAAGACCGCGTCCTGGGCCACCAGTGCGGCCGTTTCGATGAACTGATGCGTCAGGGGCAGTTGTTGGATGGCGGGGCCCTCAACCGCATCATTCTTTATGTCACCGCGCTCATGGAGGTCAAAAGTTCCATGGGCGTCATCGTGGCCGCGCCCACGGCGGGGGCTTGCGCGGCGCTGCCCGGCGCGGTGGTGGCCATGGCCGAGTCCATGGGGCTTGATGAGGAGGCCATGGCTCGGGCCTTGCTCGCGAGCGGGTTGATCGGCGTGTTCATCGCCACCCGCTGGACCTTTGCCGCGGAAGTCGGGGGCTGTCAGGCGGAGGGCGGATCGGCCGCGAGCATGGCGGCGGCCGCGCTGGTGACCCTCGCTGGTGGCAGTCTGACGCAGGCGGTGGCGGCGGCCTCGATGGCTTTTCAAAGCATGATCGGCTTGATCTGCGATCCGGTGGCGAACCGCGTCGAGGTGCCTTGCCTGGGCAAGAACGTCATG
>CALQKQ020000100.1 GCA_943331195.2 Akkermansia muciniphila
GGGCTCGGCGGCCTGGCCGAGGAGGGGCAGGAAGAGGACGGCGCGGAGCAAGGAGCGGAGGGGGCGTTTCACGGATGGGGAACGCGGGCGGGCGGGGGCTTCTGTCGCCTGGCGGGGCGAGGGGTTTTTGCTAAAGTGAGGCCGGGGAGTGGGGCTGCCGCTTGCTAGCAGCTAGAGAATGCGGTGTCGACTGAGGTCTTGGGTATCGACGAGGCCGACCGGGCAGCCGGCGGGGTCGAGCACGACCAATTCATCGACGGGGTGGCGCTCGAGGAGATTGAGGAGTTCGGCGGCGAGTTTGCTGGCTTGGATGGTGATGGGGCCAGGAGTCATGAATTGGCGGACGGCTTCGCCGGCGAGGTTAGGATTGCTTTCGAAGGCGCGGGCGAAATCTCCTTGGGTGAAGATGCCGGCGAGGGTGCCGTTGGGGTGGGTGAGGATGACGCAGCCGGAGCGGCAGCGGCCCATCGTGCTCACGGCTTGGCGCACCGTGGCGTCGGGGGGCACTAGGGGGAGGCGCTCGCCGGTGCGCATGATGTCGGAAACTTTAGTGAGGAGGGCGCGGCCGAGGCTGCCGCCGGGGTGGAGTTGGGCGAAGTCGCCGGGCTGGAAGCCGCGGGCTTCGAGTAGGACCATGGCCAAGGCGTCGCCGAGCACTAGCATGACGGTGCTGCTGCTGGTGGGTGCCAAATTGAGGGGGCAGGCCTCGCGCTGCACGGCGGTGTCGAGGACGATGTCCGCAGCCTGGGCGAGGCTGCTGTGGAGGCCGCCGGTGAAGGCGATGAGCTGGCACTGTTGGCGCTTGAGGTGGGGCAGGAGATTGAGGATTTCGTCGGTTTCGCCGCTGTAGCTGAGGGTGAGGATGACGTCGCCGGGAGCGACGAGGCCGAGGTCGCCGTGGAGGGCGTCTTGGGCGTTGAGGACGACGGTGGGGGCCCCGGTGCTGTTGAGGGTGGCGGCGATTTTGTTGGCGATGTTGCCGGACTTGCCGACGCCGCAGATGATGATTTTTTGCCCGCGCGCTAAAGTGGCGCGGAGGAGGTCGACGGCGTCGACGAAGGATTGGCCGATCCGCCCGGAGAGGCGCTGGATCTCGGCCATTTCGAGATCGATGACGAGGCGGGCTTGGGCGAGGTAATCCACGGGAGCAGAGGGGGGAGCCGGGCGGGCGAGCCGATGCTTTTCACAGTTTTGCGGCTGGGGCAAAGGCGTTCCGCTGCGGAACGTTTCCCCCCGGCGAGGGCGGCTGGGGCGGGCCGCAGCTAGGGGGTGAGAAGGCGATGCGCCCCTGGAGTGGGGGGCTCAGTTGCCGCCGATGATGGTGCGGTTGGGGCCGTCGGTGCGGAGGCGGCCGTCGGTGAAGAGAACCATCTTGGTGGAGGGGTCGGTGGAAATATGCGACTTGCTAGTCTCTTGGATTTTAGGCCAGTCGGCGAGGGTGATTTCGCCGGTTTTAAGGTTGTAAGTGGCCCGGCCAGCGCTAGCCATTTGGCCGGGGCCCGCGGCGGTATCCTGAGTGCGCATGAGGACATGGCCGGAGGCCTCGACGCGTTCCATGCCGCCGCCCTCTTTTTTCATGAAGACTTCGACGCGCTCGGCGCGGAGGCGGATGGCGGCGCTATTGAGTTCCACTTTGCCAGTGAAGATGACTTTGTGGTTGGCCTGATCGTAGTCGGCTTGGCGGTCGGATTGGACATCGATTTTGCCGGTGGCGGGGGCCTCAAAAGCGGGGAGGTGGTCGGGTAGTTTTTCTGGCAGGGGAGAGGTTAGATCGCTGGTGCTTTCTAGCGGCAGGTCTGCTAGGGTTACCGCAGCTTTGGCGGCCGCCGCCGGGGCCGAGGCGGTGAGCTTGGCCACGGTTTTGGCCGGAATCTGGGAGATCAGCGAAGTGGCCGCTGTCACCAGCGTCGCCGGGAGGTCGCCTGAAGAGGTATTAGGAGTGCTGGCGGCGGTGACGGAGCCGACCGCTTCGCTGAGGGAGCGGACGAAGGCGCGCTCCCGCTCCGAGAGGTCCTCGTCGGACGAGGTGCTGGAGGGGAGAACCGGTTCCGGTGGGGCTGGGGGCGGGGTGGCCTCGCTGAAGATGGACGGCGTCGCTTCCTCGGCGGGGGCGGCCTCGGGAGCAGGCGCCGGGGGGCTGGGGGGGCGGGCGGCCTCCTCGCTTGGGGGAGAATCGGGAGCGACCTCTGCGGTGACTGCCGTTTCTGCGGCTTCTGCGGCTTCTGGGGCTTCTGGGGCTTCTGGGGCTTCAGGGGCTTCAGCGGTGGCCGGGGAGAGCGTGGGTTCGTCGAGCAGGCTGTTGAGCGGCGCGGCGTCGGCGGGGGTGCTGGCCAAGGATAGGTTGACGGGGAGGGAGAGCGCGCTGGGGATTTCCTCGAGCTTGACGGGGGTGGCGGCGGCGGGAATCAGGGCGGGGTTGGCCGCAAAGGAGCGGGGCGCCAGCGGCGCGGGTTCGATCGCCGGGGGGGCTTCGGCTAGGGCGGGGGACGACGCTTTATGAGAGCGAGGGGCCAATGGGGGCGGCGCCGTTGGGAGCGGGCTGGGGTCGCGGCGGCCCGTGCGGGCGGAGGCCAATTGGGGCGCTGGCGCGGCGGTTGGGGGAAGCGTGGGAAGCACGATGGGACTGCCGAAAAAGTGGAATCCGGCGGGCGCGGCAGAGCTGCTCAGGTCGGCGAGGAGGCCAGCAGCCTTCGGTAAGGGCGCGGCCGCAGCGGGGCGACGCGAGCTTCTCGCCTCGGCGCTGCGGGACGTGCCCTGGCGCGCCGCCCTGGGCAGCGCGGAGGCTTTGGCGGAGCCAGACGAAGCCACGGCCCGGGAGGATGCCGCGGGGGAGCCTGCGGCGGAACGCTTAGGGGAGGCCTTGGAAAGGGCCGGGGTACTGGAGGCTTTTGACTTCGCCCCGCTCTGGGAGGTGGACTTAGCTTTCGGCTTGGCGGCGGCGAGCGCGAGGCTTGCCGCTTTCGACTTCGCGGAGGCGTTCCCCTTGGGGGCCACTTTGGGCTTGGCTGCGGAGGAAGCCTTGGGACGAGGCGCCGCCGCTTTGCTTGCCGAGCGGGCCGGGACGGCGTCGGCTCCGCCGGGCGAGCTGCCGTAGCCAAATCGGGGTGGCGGGGTTTGCGCCCCGGCCAGGTCGGCTTGACAAAGCAGCGCGCAAAGGCTGGCGAGGAGCAGGCAAGGCTTGGATTTCACACCCATAGTATGCTCGGCTGATCTATGATTATCAACAAAACTTAATATTTTAGGGGGTCGAAATACAAAGCATGTGGGTGGTTTGGGCGGAAACGGCGGGTCGGTGGACGGGGGAGAGTGCGCGGCGCGGGCAAGTTTCCAGGTAATTTGGACGCGGTTGGCGGTCTCGCGAGGGCCAGCAGGTTGGAGGGTGTGAACCAGGCGAGGTCTTTGGCGCGCCGCGCGCTTCCCGCAGCGGAACACAGGGGAGAGTCATCCCGGGGGCAAGGTGGGGGCCCTGCGGTGCCACGGGGTCATGTGGGGGCGGTCGCCCCTTTTGGCTTAGGCGATGGAGTCGCCGGTGGTGACGGCGGAGTCGCCGCGCTCGCCGGTGCGGATGCGGACGGCTTCTTCGATGGCGGAGACGAAGATTTTGCCGTCGCCGATTTTTCCGGTGTTGGCGGTTTTGACGATGGTTTGGACGACTTGGTGGGCCTGGGCGTCTTCGACGACGATTTCGAGTTTTACTTTGGGGAGGAAGTCGACGGTGTATTCGCTGCCGCGGTAGATTTCGGTGTGACCTTTTTGGCGGCCGAAGCCTTTGACTTCGGTGAGGGTCATGCCTTGGATGCCGATTTCGGAAAGGGCGGCTTTGACCTCCTCGAGTTTGAAGGGCTTGATGATGGCTTCGATTTTCTTCATAAAATGCTTAGGGGGTAAGGGAATACCCTATTTTTGTCCCTTGGATTCCTCAAGTTCTTTCTCGAGGCGGGAGATGAGGCTGGAGGCCTTGGTGAGGCGTTGGGCGAGGACGCGGGAGATGAAGCCGTAGAGGGCGGCGTAGTAGCTGGCGTTGTCTTCTTCGGGTTTGATTTCGCGAAGGAATTGCTGATCGATGACGAGACAGAGGGTGTTGGTGCGGGCGATGACGGAGGCGGTGCGGCGCTCGTCGGTGACGGCGGCGAGTTCTCCGAAAATTTCGCCGGCGGCGTCGAGTTTGGCGAGGGTTTCGCCATTTTTGACGACGTCGAGAGCTCCGGTGAGGAGGACGAAGATGCGGGAGTCTTCTTGGCCGTCGCGGATGACTTCGTCGCCGACGTCGGCTTGGATAAAGTAGCTGGAGTAGAGGATGTCGTTGAGGTGTCGGCCTTGGAAGGACTTGAAGAAGGGGATGCGGTCGAGCGGTTCGGGGAGGGTTCCTTCTTCGTGAATGTAGGCGAATTCTTTCATGGGGCCCCTCCCGTCTATCACAGTGGTGGTGGGAAAGCCAACCCGATTGTGCTGAAATGCGCCCTGGGGAGCGGCTGGGGGAGGGCCTGGTCGATCCAAATCGGCCTCGTTTATCGCAAGGGAGCCCCCGCTCAGGTGGTTGGCAGGCTGCGGGCCTCGGGACAGCGGGCCCACTGGCGGCGTTCCCGCCAAGCGAGGGGACCCAGCAAGGCCAGCAGGGCTCCCAGAGTTCCGGCTTCGGGCACCGCCACGACTAATTCTCCACTGGTCCCGCTCACCCACGTCGGTGTCCCCAAGGAAGTGAACCCGCTGTCGCTGAAAAACGTGATGTCCGAAAGCGTCAGGTTGCTCCCCAAGCCGCCCGCAAGGATCAGCCGGTCCGTCCCGCCTCCACGGTAGGCGTTTCCATTCCAATTCCACACCTGTAAGGCCAGTCCGCTCGTGGTGCCATCGAGGACGTTGAAGGTCAAAATCCCGCTGCCCGAACCAAAGTCGATCACCCGCAGCCCGGACGATCCGGAAAGAGTGAGGTTGCCCAGGGTCTCGGTGACCGCGCCGCTCAGCTGCAGAGCGCTCGCGGCTGCGGAACTGCCTCCCAAGGTGATGGGGGCGGCGTTGTTGACCGCGCTTCCTTCCGTCCCGGCGAGGAGCAGCGTGCCGCCATCAATGGAAAGACTGCTCGTCGCGCTGAGCGAGGCCGAAGCTCCCTGCAATTCCAGGGTTCCTCCATTGATGGTGGTGCTGCCGCTGTAAGGGTTTAGCGCGGTCAGCTGCATGGTGCCGTCTCCGGCTTTGATCAGGCCGCCGTTCACAAGAGTAGCCGAGATCAGGAGGTCGGTGGCGGCGGTGCCATCTCCCACCGCAAAGGTGCGAGTGCCTCCACCCAGATCAATCGTTCCTTTGTTAGTCAACGAGAGGCCGCTGGCGATGGTGGCCGTGGCGTCTCCGGTGACACTCACAGTGCCCTGCAACAACAGTTTGCCCGGCACGGCGTTGTCCGAGTTCAAGGTCAGGGTGGCGCCATTGGATAGCTGCAAACCTAGGCTGCCCGTGAGAACTTGGAGGACCCCTCCGCTCGCCCCGCCTTCCACCGTATTGGTCCCACCAGAAATGGCAAAGTGGGCATCTCCTAGCAAGCCACCATCGCTCACGGTATTCGTGCTAGCTCCCGACCAATAAATTGAGTTTCCGCTGCCCGTGAGGGAATTGGCCCCAGTGCTGAAGATCCCCCCGTCGTTGGTCAGGGTTCCGATGGTTTCAGTGAGGCCAGTCCCGGTGAAAATCATGGCCCCGCCGCGCCCGAGCGTCAGTTGCGCGTCGTCGGCGATTTGGTCGCTCCCGGCGACGTTGAGGGTGCCGCCGCTGATAGTGAGGTCGCCTTCGATGGCGTTGGCACCCCCGGTTTTGGCGAGTTGCAACTCGCCGCCGGTGATTTCGATGGTCCCTTGAAAGGTATTGGGAGTATCCCCGCTGAGGGTCATCACCCCGGTGCCGGTTTTGGTGATGACGCTGGAGGCGTCGCCTCCTCCGAGCGCGCCGCTGAGGTTGACTTCCCCAGTGCCGTTGTTCTCCAAAACCGTGTTCCCAGTGGCACCGACGGTGATGTCGTTGCGGAAGGTGTTCAGCCCGTTGTCGTTGTCGGAGGTAGCGGCAAAGACCAAGGCGGCCCCGTCGCTGAGCACCACCGAGGCGCTGCCGAGGTTTTCGCTGCTGTCGATGGTGAGGTTGCTGCCGTCTCCTATCGCGATGGTGCCGCTGAAGGGGTTAGCGCCGGTGAGGTGGAGGTCGCCGCCGCCGGTGAGGTTGAGGGTCCCGGAGCCCACCAGGACGCCGGAAAAGGTGGCCTCTTCTGTAAAGGTGATCTCCGCATCCGATCCCAGCTGGAGGTTGGTCCCCAGCAATTCGCCTGAGGAAACGGCCACGGTCCCGGTGGAAACGGTCGTCACCGAAGCGCCCGGCGCGAAGCCCACAAAGCCGCTGATGATGGGGGCGCCGCTGTCATCGATGGCCCAGTCTTTGATCAGGCCGCCGCTTCCGTTTCGCGTCAGGACGACCTGCATCCACCCATAAACCGGGGTGTCCGAGGGCCGCTCCAGCTTAAAGCCCAGGTAGCCCGCCGCGCCGTCGCCAAACTGGGACGTGCCCGGCCCCAGGTGTCCACTGTTGTCCTCAGCCCCAGAAACCCCATAGCCATCCGTGAACAGTGAGGTATTTTTGACCTCGCTGCCTAGCGAAAATAAGCGAATGTTAGAAGAGCTGCCCGCCCCCATGGCCGCAGGCCGCAAGCTGTCATTGTTGGCCACCCCCAGGCCCCCAAAAAAGAAATTGAGGTCCCAGGTGCTGTCGCCATTCACATCCAAGTCGACGCCCTCAAAGTTGGCTGGAATCGCAATGTTTTGCAGCCCGCTGTAGGTGACCGCCCCCTCCGCTGACTCCGCGCTAAAAAGGGCCAGGGCCCCCGCAAGGGGCCAAGCTATCAGGACACTCGAAGAGGTGTGCGACATGAAAAGGAAGGCTCAGGGAAGTTGTTCGACTCGGACCCGGAAATAGGTCGCCTTGCGATTGCCCACCGCGAAAGGATAGGGCACCGAAACCACCTGGATCTCGCCGTCGTTGGCCAAGACCGCAGGAGTGGCCGTGGAGGCCTGCCAAAAACTCAAATTAGCGCTGAACTCTACGGTGTATTTCAGGCGGGCCGCCGCAAAGTCGATGCGCCGGGCGAATACTGCCCGGTAGGTAAAACTGCCCGGAGCCGTGCTCATGAAAACCCGCGGAGTTCCCCTTGCTAAAAGGCTGCTCCCCAGCCAATCGACCGTGGCGCTAGAGTTCACCAAGGGATTCATCCCAAAAGCGTATTCTTGGAGATTTGTCAGGGAATCGCCATCGCCATCGCCGCTCAACCCGGCGTTGGCCGCGCTGGCGTTATCGCTGCCAAAGTAGGCTACCTGCCAGTAGTCAGGGAGGCCGTCGCCAACGTAAGGGGCAAAGTCGTCCTGTGCGACGTTCGCCACGGTGAGTCCCAGGGTATAGGAAAACCCCAACCCCAAATAGTCCCCTTGGACGGAGGCGGGTGTGTTTTGATAGACGATCCCCGCGCTGACCAGGCCCGCAGCGCTCACGCTGGTTAGATAGGGGCTGGATTCTTGCCACTGCACCGCTTCCGGAAGCAAGGTCTGCCGGGTGCCGTCGTCTAAGACCAGGCTCGCCGACAATTGCCGGGTGCCGCCCTCTGGCAGGCTGAGTCCGGCGGGGGCCGCGAGGAGGAGACTCTGGGGCTCGCTCAATTGGCCGATAAAGCCACTCCGTGCGCGGTAGTTAGAAGAAGCGGCGGCCCCGCCGGCACTGAGGCTACTTCGGAGGGAGTATTTGGCGCTGGCGGCGGCTCCGCCGCCGAGGTCGATGGTGGTGGTTTCCTGGGTGTAGCTGGCGGCGAGCGCCAGGGGGGCGCTCAGGCTAAGGCCGCAGGCGGCGAGGAAAAACCAGGGAGAGTGCATGGTCGTTTATTTGGCCAAAAGGGCTTCGAGGCGCTGGAGGCGGGCTTCCTGCTGTTGATGCAGCGCTTCCTGCTGCTGGAGGCGCTCTTTCAGCTGGGCATTTTCCGCCTGCAAATTTTGTTGGGAGCGCTGCAGCTCTTGGACGGCGGCGGCGGTGTAAATGGTGAGGGGGTAGGTGTCGACTTGCAGAATGGGCGAGCCGTCTCCTAGCAGCTCGCCGCTTTCTTGAACCTGGTCGGGGAAGACCTCGGCGAATTCTTGGGCGATCACGTTGGGATAGCGGCGGTCTTCAATCACCGGGTGGGCGGCGCGGTATTCGGGCGTATAGCGGAAGTCTACGAGGCGAACCTGCGCCAATTTATCGAGGGCTCCGGTGATCGGCTCGATGTCGGTTTTGATGCGGCGGTCGGAGTTGGCGAGCCAGTTGGAAGCGGTTGTCTTGCTAGCATTGCCTTCGACTTCCAGGGCATTGGCTGCGGGGCTGCGCTTGATGCCGACCTTGCCCGTGAAGACATTGTCCTGATCGAGCAGGGCGACTTGTGCCGGAATCGAATCGGAGCGCAAGGCCAAGGCGAAATTCTCCCCGGCGGCAATGGCAGTGACTTTGGTGGCATCCGCAGGGAAGGTGGCCTGCCCCTTTGTAGTGTCGCCGCCGCACACCAAGGTTCCATCGGATTTCAAGCCAAGACTGAAAGCGTAGCCAGCCGCGATTTTGCTGATGCCCGTCCAGCTTGTCGGATCGGTGACCTGAGCGGCGAGATCCCAGCCCCAAGCGACCACGGTGCCATTGCTTTTGAGAGCGAGGCTGTGATAGGCCCCCGCCGCGATGGCCACCACACCGGATGACGCTGCGGCAGGCACGCTGGTTTGGCCCAAACCACCGGCTTCACCGCCCCGTCCCCAAGCGACTACGGCACCGGCAGCGGTGAGCGCCAGCGAGTGGTCATAACCTGCGGCGATGGCGGCAACGGTGACTCCGCTGAGGCTGGCCGGGATGGTGGTCTGCCCCCAATAATTGTCCCCCCAGGCCCGCAGGGAACCATCCGCGAGCAGGGCCAGGCTGTGACTGGCCCCAGCGGCGACCTTGGTGGCGGTGGTGATATTTGATGGAATGGTGCACTGGCCGGAAGTGTTGTCTCCCCAAGCGATTAGGGTGCCATCGCTCTTGCGCCCTAGATTGTGTTTCGTGCCAGCAGCGATTTCGGTTATTCCCGTTGCCGAGGCTGGAACGGTGGTTTGTCCTTTGTTGTTTAATCCCCAGGCTAGGACCGTGCCATTGTCGAGCAAAGCCAAGCTGTGAGAGGCCCCGCAAGCGATGTTAGCCACATTGGCGAGGCTCGGAACGGTCGTCTGGCCAGAAGTATTTTCACCCCAAGCTACCACTGGCTTGAGCGGGGCGGTCATCACGCTGGCCAAGGAAACCTCTGCGGTGCTGCCCGAATCCGAGAGCAGCACCGTCTTGCGCGTGGGGGTGGCAGCATTGGTGGTCAAATACAGATTGGTGCCATCGAATTCCACCGACCCGACGATGGGAGTTGTTAGGTTGGTGCCCGTGGCCAAGCGCAGCGGGGCGACCGAAGCGGTGCCGGTGGGCAGGCTCACCGTGCCGCTGAACGTTGGGCTGGCAAGATTGGCCTTGAGATTGAGCGCGGTTTGTTGGGCCGTGGAGACGGGCTTGCTGGCATCGGCGGTGTTGTTGACGTTGCCGAGACCGACCATGGAAGCGGTGATGCCGCTGACGGTGCCGGTGAAGGTGGGGCTCGCAAGGGGGGCCTTGAGGGCGAGCGCGCTGGTGATGGTGGAGGCGTAGGAGGCGTCGTTGTTGAGGGCGACGGCCAATTCATTCAGCGTATCCAAAGCGGCCGGGGCCGCGCCGACGACGCTTTGAATGGCGGACTGCACGAACTCGGTGGTGGCGATCTGGGTGGTGTTGTTGCCGGCCGTCGCCGTGGGTGCTACGGGTTGGCCGGTCAATATGGGCCCATCGGTGAAGGCGACCGTCTTGCGGGTGGGACTAA
>CALQKQ020000101.1 GCA_943331195.2 Akkermansia muciniphila
CGACTACGCCGTCACCAAGGGCACCACCCGCGGCTTCTCCCGCGCCGTCTTCACCATCAACGAAGGCGGGCGCGGCATCATCAAAGACGTCATTTTCGAAGGCGCCGCCTCCTTCTCCCACAGCAAACTCAAGGACGTCATCAAAAGCGATAACCGGAACTGGATCAAGTTCTGGGACCTCAAGCGCCGCGTCGAACGCAGCAAAATCGAATCCGACATCAAAGCCCTCGAGGAATTCTATCAAAACGCCGGCCACCTCGACGCCAAAGTCACCGAAGTCCAACCCCAGCGCGTCGACGACAAAAACGTCAACCTCGTCTACCGCATCACCGAAGGCCCCGTCTACAACGTGGCCGCCGTCACCGTGGTCGGGAACAAACTCTACCAAACCGCCGACCTCCTCCCCGTTTTCCAACTCGAAGCCGGCCAGACCTATTCCCTGGCTGACATGAAAATCGACCTTTCCACCATCGCCGACTACTACGGCTCCCGCGGCTACGCCGATGCCAAGGTCACCCCCCGCCTCGACAAAAAGGCCGCCGGCCAACTCGACATCACCTACGCCATCGAAGAAGGCAACCAATTCAAAGTCGGCAAAATCAGCATCTCCGGAAACCAAAAAACCAAGGAAGAAGTCGTCCGCCGCGAACTCACCCTCGCCCCCACCGACGAATACAACACCATCAAGATCAAAAAGTCCCAGGCCCGCCTCATGAACCTCGACTACTTCGAGGGCGTCGACGTCATGCCAGTCTCCTCCGACCTCGGCCCCGACTTCAAGGACATCAACATCGATCTCAAAGAAAAACCCACCGGCCAAGTCCAGTTCGGCGCCGGCTTCAGCTCCATCGACAACCTGGTCGGCTTCGTCGAAGTCACCCAAAAGAACTTCGATGTCACCAACTGGCCGTCCTTCACCGGCGCCGGGCAGCGCTTCCGCCTCGGCTTGAAAGCCGGCACGCGCCGCAAAGATTTCATCATGAGCCTAACGGAGCCCTACTTCATGGGGCAGCGGCTCTCCCTCGGCGGCGACCTCTTCTACACTGAGAAAACCTACCTCAGCGATTACTACGACCAGCGCGACATCGGCGGCAGCCTCAACCTCCGCAAACCCCTCGGCGACAACTCCGACCTCCGCCTCACCTACACCCTGCAACAGGTCGAAATCTACGACATCGACAAGGACTCCTCCCCTGAAATCAAAGCCGAAGAAGGCGATTTCCTGCAAAGCCGCATCGGTGCCGCTTGGGTCTTCGACAACCGCGACAGCTTCCAGATGCCCACCCGCGGCCACAAGTTCACCGCCGAAGGCAACTTCAGCGGCAGCTTCCTCGGCGGCGACGTCGAAACCGTCAGCCTCAGCTTGTCCGGCCAAAAATATTGGAAAATCCCCTTCGACGCCATCTTCAGCCTCCAAGGCGAATTGGCCTCGGTCGACACCACCGGCGACGCCACCTCCGTCCCCATCTTCGAACGCCAATTCCTCGGCGGCGCCAACAACTTGCGCGGCTTTGAATACCGCGACGTCGGACCCAAGGATAACAACGGCGAACCCCTCGGCGGCAATACCCTCGGCTGGATCACCGCCGAAGTCACCTTCCCCATCGTCTCTAAAGTGCGCGGCGCTATCTTCGGCGACGTCGGCTTCGTGAACGCCGACTCCTGGGACTACAGCTCCAGCGACTACAACGCCGACATCGGCTTGGGCGTCCGCGTCAACCTCCCCGTCGTCGGCCTCCCCGTCAAAATCGACTACGGCATCCCCGTCACCTCCGACGACTCTAACGATAAAGGCGGCCAGTTCCAATTCAGCGTCGACTACAAATTCTAAGCGCCGCTCCCGCCGCCTTCTCCTTCCAACCGCCGCCCCACCCCGGGCGGCGGTTTTGCGTTGCGCCCATGCCGCCGCGCGCTTCCGCCTTTTGGCGCTTCGGCTAGAACAGCTCCGCCCGCCCCGCTTCCAACAGCGCCGCCAAGTGGGAAAGGTCGGCCACGGTAATGTCGGGCCGCGACTCCGCGATCACTTCGGGGAATTCATAACCCGTTAGCACCGCAATGGAGCGGATCCCCGCCGCCTGCGCCGCATGCACGTCGTGGCGCATGTCCCCAATCATGACCGTGTCCGGGGGATGCAGTTGGTGCTCCGCTAGGATGCCCGCGATGCGATGCCTTTTGTCCCGCACGCCCGCGTAAATCACCTCAAAAAAGTGGCTCAAGCCGAGATCGGCAGCCTGCGCGTGAACCGCTTCCGGCGGTGCCGCGCTGAGCACAAACATGCGGCAGCGCGCCCGGGCGCAGCGCTCCAAAAAAGCTAGGGCTTGGGGAATCAGGGTGACCGGCTCCAAACTAGCAGCCATCGCCGGGCGAAACACCAACTCCAATTCCTCAATGTCGACCCCGGGGAGGAGCCGCTCGTAGAAGGCCGTAAAGGGCAGGGAAAACTCCCGGCGAAACCGGGTCCGGTCCATCGCCGCGAGTCCATAGTGGCGCAGCACCGCATTGGTCGCTTCCACCACCGGAGGAAGGTCGTCCACCAAAGTGCCGGACCAATCGAAAATCACATTGCGCATGGCCCGCCCTCGTCTCCCGCTCCTCAAAATCAACCTGAAACCGCAGCTTGCGTCCGCCCTCGCTCCTCCCCAGGTTGATCCCATGCCCTTCCCGATTCCCGCCCCGTCGGCCTGCGGTGCCCGCCTCTGGGCCGGCGGCGCGCGCTACCTGGCACTGGCCGCCTTCATGGGAGGGGCCATCCTGCTTTGCCTCAAAACCGGCGAACACTACCCCTTCTCCCACTTCCCCATGTATGGCAATCCCGGCCCCCGCCCCGTCGACTACTACTTCCTCACCGACGCCGCAGGCCAGCCCCTCCCCGTGCTCGAACTCACCGGCGACACCGCGCCCAAACTGAAAAAACGCCTCAATACCGAACTCAACGAATGGGGCTTCGCTCACAACGTGCGCATGAAATCCCGCATCCCTAGCGACGTCCGCGCCCGCCTCGCCAAGGAAGTCCTCGACGGCTTCGTCGCCCAATCCCGCCAGCGCGGCACCCCCCTCCCCGACCAAGTGCAGCTCTGGCGCGGCGAGATCCACCTGGGGGCGGACGGCTACCACGAAACCTTCTTCCAAGAGGCCGCCAACTAGCATGAAATCGCTCTTCCAGGACGCCCGCCTCCACGGCTGGCGCGCCGCCCTCCTCAACGGCACCGACTTGCGCCACGTCGGCCGCCTCGAGGGCTTCGCGCTTCGCCTCCTCTTCGCCATCGTGGTCTGGCGCAGCCTGGAATTCTACCCCGCCTACCCCAGCTTGCCCAAGCCCGTCGGCCTCGCCGCCTGGCCCGCCCTCTGGCAAACCCTCGGCTGGGACCTCACCCGCCTAGCCGATCCCGCCGTCTGGAGCCAATGCCTCCTCGCCGCCCGCCTGTTGCTCACTTGCTATGTGCTAGGAGTGGCCCTGCCCGTGGCCCTGCCCCTCCTCGCCCTGCTCCACATCGCCATCCGCACCCTCAACAATTCCCAAGGCGCCGCCCACCATGGCTTCCAAATGGTCAGCCTCGCCCTCCTCACGCAAACCCTGGTCGTCTGGTTCCTCGCCGCCCGCCGCAGCCTCGCCCGCGCCCGCAGTCAGCCCCCGCCGCCCTGGGCCGCCCCAGGCAACTGGACCTGGCTGTGGCTTTACACCATCGCCATCGCCGCCGCCACCTACGTGGTCTCAGTGTGCTCAAAATGGGACGAATCCAGCGGCCAGTGGCTCAAAAACTCCCCCTACGTCGCCACCGAAATCGTTAAAACCCACCGCCAAAACTTTTACAATAACCTCGACCCCGCCTTCATCCAAGGCGTGCCGCCCGCCACCGCGCCCGCCACCAGCGACCCCGCCACCAACCGCTATCGCCATCCCATTCCCCCCTCCGCCGACTGGTTAAGCCGCCACCCCGACCTCGCCCGCGTCATGTTTGGCGCCGGCTTTTTCCTCGAACTGCTCGCCTGCCTCGCCGTCCTCGACCGCCGCGCCGCCCTCGCCATCGGCCTCGGCCTCGTCACCCTCCACGGCTCCATTGAGTGGCTCATGGAACTCTCCTTCCCCTTCAACGAGCGCACCGTAGGCGTCTTCTTCGTCAATGCGGTGGGCTGGTTGATCCTGATGCTGCGCGACCCCGCTTGGTGGCCCTCGCGCCGCCTTTGGGCGGGCTCTTTCCTAGCAGCTTCCGCCCTCCTCGCCGCCCACCTGGCCACGGCGCGCGGAGACACTCCCCTAGCGCATTTCCTAGATCTGTGCCAACACCCTGCGGCCGTGGTCCCAGAGTTATTCGCCTGGCCCGCCGCCCTCAAATGGTCCTGGGTCCTCCTCACCCAAACCGTGCTCCTAGCCGCCCTCGCGCTGAGTGTCGCTTCGCTGCGGCCCCAGCGGCCCGCGCCCCCCACTTTGCCCTAGCCTCGCGCTCGCAGCGCGGCTCTCCTTGGCACCATGCCCCCGCGCTCCTCCTCATCCATTCTCCTCACTTCGCTCATCGGCGATGCCCTGTGCTTGGGCCCACACTGGATCTACGACCAAGACGCCATCGCCCAAACCTTCGGCCTTCCCGCACACTTTGCCGCTCCCGCGTCCGCCTATCATCCCGGAAAACATGCCGGTGATTTCACCCACTACGGCGATCAAACCCTCGTCCTCCTACAAAGCCTCGCCAACCTAGGCCGCTTCGACGCCCCAACATTCGCCGCCGCTTGGCGCGCCTTTTGGGAAAACCCCGCCACCCTGAGCTACCGCGACGGCGCCACCCGCACCACCCTCGAAAACCTCCGCTCCGGCCAACATCCCGCCGCCTCGCCTTCCCAAGACATCGCCGGGGCCTCCCGCCTCGCCCCCCTCTTCCTGCTCGCTTGGGAAAACCCCGACGACCTCGCCGCCGCCGCCCGCGCCCAAGCCGCCCTCACCCACGGCCACCCTAGCGTCGCCGAAGTAGCCGATTTCTTCGCGCGGGTCACCTGGCTCGTCCGCGAGGGCACCGCCATCCCCGAAGCACTGCGCACCATCGCCGCCCAGCAGCCCTGGTCCGCACCACTCCACAGCGGACTGGCCGCCGCCGCCGCTTCGAGCACCTCGCCGCAAAGCGACGCCGCCGCCCTCACCGAACACGGCCTCGCCTGCGGCGTCGCCGATGCCTTTCCCGCGCTCTGCCATCTCTTGCTGCGCCACCCCCACCACGCCGCGACCGCCCTCATCGCCAATGCCGCCGCTGGCGGGGACAGCGCCGCCCGCGGCCTCTTGCTCGGCCTGGTTTACGGCGCCCAGCCCCACGCCGATCCCCTGCCCGAAGCCTGGACCAGCGGCCTGCGGGCCCAGCGCGACATCGCCGCCTGCTTGGATCAACTCGCCCTAGCGGAAAAACACCCGGAGCCGCCTGCCGATTCAGCGCAAGCTGAGCGGGGGATCTAAGATTTCCCGCAGCGCAAAGGCCCGCCGCACCGCCGCTGGATCGCGCAGGGTTTGGCGCATGCTCGGGAGCGCCGCCGCTGCGGGCGTAGCCCCTTTGCCCTTAGCCGCGACGCGGGCGCGAGTGGCGGCGGCTCCGCCAGTCGTGGTCGCCTTGGTGTCGAGGAGCAGGCGCAGGTGTGCCGCCAAGTCTAACTGATGCTTGAGCGCCTTGGCTTGCTCCTCCGCCGCCGCCGCTTCATAGCCAATTTGACGGCGCGACGGCGGCAAAGCCAGCGGCAAAGGCGGCGGCCCCGCCGCCCAGGGAGCCCTTTGAGATTCTAGCACCTCCACATCCTCCACATCCTCCGCTTCGCCCGACGCCTCCTCGCGCCAGGCTTCGAACGCTTGGCGCTGACGGCTTTCCTCCAGGCGTTTTTTCAGCCAGAAAAATAGCGCGCCCCCCAACAACAGAACGATCTGAAAGTGTTCCAACAATGCTTTCATGGCCTGGTCCCGGTACAATTACTGGCCCTCGGGCTTGGCCAAATTGCTGCGCATCTGGGTGTCGGATTTCATGTTCTCCATCCGATAGTAGTCCATCACCCCGAGCCGACCGCTCCGGAAAGCTTCCGCTATAGCCAAGGGCACCTGGGCCTCCGCTTCCACCACCTTGGCCTTCATCTCCGCTACCCGCGCCACCATTTCCTGCTCCAAGGCCACCGCCGCCGCCCGCCGAATCTCCGCCTGCGCCTGCGCCATGTTCTTGTTCGCCTCCGCCTGGGCCTCCTGGAGCTGCGCGCCCACGTTTTCCCCAACGTCCACATCGGCAATGTCGATCGAGAGAATTTCAAACGCCGTGCCCACGTCCAGCCCACGATTCAAGACCACTTTGGAAATCGAATCCGGAGACTCTAACACCGTCTTGTAACTCTCCGCCGACCCAATCGTCGTCACAATCCCCTCGCCGACCCGCGCGATGATGGTTTCCTCCTTGGCCCCGCCCACAAAGCGATCCAAATTCGTCCGCACCGTGACCCGAGCGCGCACTTTCACTTGAATCCCATCCTTGGCCACGCCGTCAATCGTGGTCCGACCAGAAGCGGGATTCGGGCAATCAATCACCTTCGGGTCCACCGAAGTGCGCACCGCTTCGACCACACTTTTGCCGGATCCCTTGGTCGCGAGATCAATGGCGCAGGCTCGGTTCCAATCCAGGCTAATGCCCGCCTTCTGCGCCGCGATGAGGGCTTGGATCGTGGGAACTACGTTGCCCCCCGCAAGGAAGTGGGCCTCGATGTCGTTGATCGGGATCTCAATGCCGGCTTTTTTCGCGGTGATGCGCGCATCCACCACCATGCCGTAGGGCACCTGCCGCAGGCGCATCGCCACCAGATCCGTGAAGCCAACGTAGGCCCCCGCCAGCCAGGCGCGCAGCCATACACTGAAAAAGGAAATCACGATGCCAAACAGGAGCAGGCCGCCAATCGCAAAGACAAGCAGCATGATGGTGGAAAGGTCGATAGACATAGGTTTAGGCGTTTGGATTGAAAAGGCTAGGATTTGAGCGCCGCAGGAGCGACGATGAGGCGGAAATTGTCGGCCCCGACCACCTCCAGCATGGTACCAGCGGGCACTTGACCGGTTTGGCAGAAGCCCTCGTAGCGTTGTCCCGCCACCGAGACATAGCCGCTCGGAGAAAGCATCGTCAGCGCTTCCCCAGCTTGCCCAATCAAGCCCGCCGCCTCCCGGCCCAACGGCGCCGCGTCTGCCGCCACCGCCGCAGACAGAAAGGCCCGCCGCCCCATCCGGGTGCCCGGAAGGATTTTAAACTCAATAAAAAGCACCAAGATTCCCAGGCCGCCCGCGGCCAGCAACGCCACCAGCCCGCCACCCGGCCCATAGGCCTGGAACGCCAAGGCACAGCCCCCTATCAACAGCAGCCCCCCCAGCGCGCCCAGCACCCCGCCAGGAACGAACACTTCCACCGCAATGAGCAGGATCCCGAGAGCCAAAAAAGCAGCGATCAGTGTCATGAGGATAGATCTACTAGTAAAATCACAAAAGGCGATGGCGACGACCCTCCCGGGAACCCCCCTCCCCAAACTAACGCACCCAAGCTGTCGAGGAGCCCGGTTCACCCCACACCACTACGCGCGCCGCCCCCCTCCCGCAAGTTTTCCGCAGCATGGTTTCCGCCGCATGGTTTCGGCACCGCCCCAGCTCCTGCATTCCGCCTTGTGCCCGCAGCGGAGAATCGCAGGATAACCTCAGGCCCTTCCGCTCGGCCCCGCCTCCTTCTCATGCCCGCGCCCTTCCAGGAACTCCGCTTCACCCGCTCCCGCCAGGCCCTCGGTTTTTGGCTCGGCGGCCTCTTCCTGCTTTTGCTCGCCGCTGCCCTAGCCATCCTCTCCTGGTGGCAACTCGACGCCCCCCCGCCTAAGTGGCTGGCCCTCCTCCCCCTGACCCTCGGCGCAGCCGCCCTCACCCTAGCGGTCCGCCTCACCCGCCACGCCTATCTGCTGCTCTCCCCCGTAGGCGTGGAAATCTTCCCTTTCTGGAAACCCATCGACCACTTCCAACTCCTCCCCTGGAGCACCATCGCCGCCGCCGACTTCTCCCCAGACGGCCGCTGGCTCAGCTTCACCCTCGCCAACTACGAAGACGCCAAAGTCATCCTAACGCTAGATCCGATCCCCTGGCCCGCCCGCGCCCTCCTCCGCACCGCCGTTCAAGGCGTCATGGAAAAACGATCCTAATCTAATAAGAGCGACACCCCTCCCCGGCCCGGAGGCGGCCCCCGCCAAGTCCCGCGCCGCTACAAGGCCCCCTTCCCTCGCCAGCCGCGACGCTGACTCCAAAATCTCCTTGGAGTTCTTCGATGCCCGCCGGGTGGCTGCCTGCGGAGTTTGACGGTAACGCTATTTTGCACGATAAACTTGACTGGTTTATCGTGCAGTTTTGAGTTCATCTACATGCCACCCTTGGACCAACGCGCGACCGAATCATCCCGGGGAGCCGCGCTGTGCTCCGGGAGGCGGCAGGAGGCTTGGAGAGCCGTTTGCCGCTCTTCCTGCGGGAGCGTTACCGAATTCGTACCGTGCCCCTTTTTGGGGGGAGTGCCTGCTGGCGCTGGAAACCCCCGCTTGGGACACCGCCTCCCCGGCGGGATACGCCGGTCTTTTCGCGACCGCTTCCTCAACTACCCGGACTCTTTGGTGCTGATCGGCGGAGCCGCCTGTGACGAGTGGTTCAGCCGCCTCAGCATGACCTTCCGCGCCACCGGCGACCTTGACATCGTGCTGATCCTGGAAGCCGTGAATGCGGACTTCGTGGCCGCCCTGCGCGGCTTCATCGACGAGGGCGGCTATGAGATCCGCGAGCGCAGCGCAGGCGGCCCCGCCAGTCCTCTACCGCTTCTCCAAGCCGAAGGACGAGCCCTTTCCCGCAATGCTGGAAATCTTCAGCCGTCTGCCAGAAGGCATCGCTCTCGCCGAACATCAGACGATCTTTCCGGTCCCGACAGGCGCGAACAACCCCAGCCTCTCCGCCATCCAGGTAGATGCCGACTACCATGCCCTGATCTGCCAGCAGCGAGAGACCCGAGACGGCCTCGCCTTCGCCTCCGCAACGGCACTCATCCCCCTCAAGGCCAAAGCCTGGCTCGACCTCAGCGCCCGCAGCAAGCTCGCAGGGCAGACCGTCGATGCCAGAGACATCGCCAAGCATCGCACCGATGTCTTCCCCCTGGCCGCCACCCTAGCCGGGGACACCACGGCAGCACTGCCCAAACCCATCCGGGCCGATCTGGCGGCGTTCCTGGCCGCGTTCCCCGAAGGATCATCAGAATGGCCGGCCATCCTCGGTGCCATCAAGAATACCGTTGGCGGAAATCTGAAACCCGCAGCGCCACCCACACTTTTTTCCACCTTCCTCCTTCCTAGTCTCCTTTTCAGATGTGCCCGCAAAACGTCCACGAATGTTATCGCTAATCTAATGGTATCGTATACAGTTAAGCATCAACTACTTGCGTCGAAAAATGCGACACTACATCACCCCTGACGACCTCCCGCTAAACAGGCTCTTCGACGATTTCGAGGCGCACTGGATTTACAACCAGCTCGCTCCCTCGGCGCGGCGAATCCCCGCCAAGAACTGGCGCGGCGCAACCAACAAACCGGCGAGGATCTCCACTTTTTGATTGAGCACTTTGCTGGCAACGAGCAGCTCACAAGGGAGTTCCAACCCGCCTGAAGAGGCCCGAGGGAGGGGCGCTTTCGCTTCTAACTGAACCCATGAGACTCCCCAGACCGCAAGAACCTTCCATTCCGATGAGAAAAAGGCGAAAAACCGCCGCATGTCACTTTTTAAGTTAGAAAATGAAAACCGCTCGGCCCTCCGAAAATCTCGCAAAAATCCGCCCC
>CALQKQ020000102.1 GCA_943331195.2 Akkermansia muciniphila
GGGAGGAAAGGAGGGGGGCGGTGGCGGGGTTGGCGACGAGGGCCAGGAAATTCCCTTGGTCGGGGAAAGGGGCGTCGAGGCCTGGGGGGACGGGGGGGGACTGTTGGGAGGCGGGGCTGTCGAGGTAGGTTCCGAGGCCTTCGAGGCTGAGGACGGCGACGACGTTGTCTTGGCGGGTGCGCAGGCTGGCGGCATAGGCGGCGCTGCCGCTGCGGGGGGTGCCGGCCCAGGGGGGGGCTTCGTTGACCAGGGCGGTGAAGCGGAGGGTACGGGCAGAGGCGGAGCCGGCGAAGCTTTGGGCGAGGCCCATGAGGGCGGCGATGCCGCTGGCGCTGGCGTCGGCTCCGGGGCTTTCTGGGGCGGTGTCGTAGGGGGCGACGACGAGGACGATTTCGGATTGGCGCGGGCCGGGAGCGCCGGGGAGGTCGATGATGAGATTGTAGAAGGTTTGGCCTTCTTGATCGAATTCGTGGCGGGAGACTTTGAAGCCGAGGTTGGCTGGGCCGAGGGTGGACTGGAGGTATTTGCTGGCGGAGGCGAGGGTTTCGGGGAGGCCGGCGTGGCGGGGTCCGATGCCGGCGGCGAGGGTGCGGATGTGGCTGCGGAGGTCGGCTTCGCTGAGGGGGCGGCGCAGGGGGACGCGCTGGGAGCGCTCTTCGCGGACGGCGTCGACGCGGAAGTAAATGAACATGGCGAGGATGCCGGTGAGGATCAGGCCGATGGGCAGAGCCAGGATGAAGAAGCGCACGGTTTGCTGGGGGCTGAGAAGCGGCATGGCGTGGGGAGATACGCGGCGGGAGGGGCGGCGGATCAGGAGTTAGGGGTTGGAGCCGGGGGCGCGGGAGGGCCCTGGTGGTTTCAGGGGGTGGTGGGGGGGAGGAGAGCCGCACCTTTGACGAGGCGGCAAAATTCCTTTTTAGTGACGCGGTGATGGGTGGTTTCTCCGGTGGCGGCGTCGGCGACGGTTTTGTATTCCACGGCGAGGCGCTCTAATCGCACGATGCGGAGGACGGCGTTGCCACAATTCCACTGTTGTCCCTGCTGTAATTTCATTGCTCTCCCTACTTGCCCTCTGAAGTGGGCGCAACCCCTCTGCCGGATGCCTCCTTTAGCTGGGACGACTTTGCTGCGGTTGATCTCCAATGTTTTCATGACCTTGGCGTGGTAGGCGCACCTCAAGGACTTGAAGGACAAGCCGTGGTGGATCGCGGCGCTGCTGAGCTGGGGGATGGCCCCGGCTGGATTTTCTCTGGGCGAGGCTTTGCCTAACGGGGGCGGTCTATTTCATTTTCCGCGGGAGGATGGGGGGGAAATGAGGAGTGAGGGGGAGGAGGCGGGAGTTCGCAGCGCTGCCAGCGGGCGGCTTGGATGGGTTTGCCGGCGTCGAGCCATTGCTGTTCGAAATCGGTGATGGGATAAAAGGTGTCGGGGTCGAGCCAGGGGAGGCGGGCAAAGTGGGGGGAGGCGTCGACGATGGCGGTGGCTTCGTCGAAATATTCGGGGTGGTCGGTTTTGAAGAGGAAGGTGCCGTCAGGGGCGAGGGCGCGGTGGAGGCCGGCGAGGTTTTCGGGGTGGACGAAGCGGTGGAAGGCGTGGCGTTTTTTGGGCCAGGGGTCAGGGAAGAGGAGATGGAGGCGCTGGGCGCAAGCGGGGGGGAGCAGCCAGGCGAGGGTGTAGGCGCTTTCGAGGTGGATGACGCGCACATTGGTGAGGCCCTGGCGGGAGGCGCGGCGGCAGATTTTGCGGATGCGGCCGCTGAGGCGCTCGATGCCGAGGAAGTTGCGCTCGGGGTGCTGCGCGGCCATGGCGAGCAAGAAGGTGCCATCGCCGCAGCCGACGTCGATTTCGAGGGGTCGGGCGGAGGGCGCGAAGAGGGCGTCGGGGGGAAGGGGGGCGAAGTAGTCGGAGGGGATGAACTCGACTGCGCCAGGGGAAGGGGCGCTCATGCGATCACTGGCCTTTGACGGCGGGGGCGGGGGGGGCGGTTTTGGAGAAGGAGACGGAGAGGCAGACGTAAGCGGGGGCGCTGCGGTATTCTTCGAGGAGATTTTTCATGGGTTTTTCCGCGCTAGCGGGCCCGGCGGCGATGACGAGGGGGATGGCTTGGTCGAGGGGCAGGGGCTCGCGGCTTTGCTGTTTGGACCAAGCGAGGAGGGATTCTCCGGCTTTGAATTGGGCGAAGGGGTTGACGTCGCGGTAGAAGAAGCCGGTGTTGCCGAAGCGGACGTTCATTTCGACGACGTCGCGGACCTGTTTGGCATTGGCGCCGCCGGTTTTGAGCTGGAGTTGGCCGAAGTCTTTGCGGACGAAGAGGATTTCGTGGTATTGATCGGGTTCGGTGCTGGTGTGCTGCAGGGTTTTGGCCTCGGGCGAGCCGGGTTGTTTCCAGGTGAGGGTGAGGGTGGCGTAGACGGGGGCCTCGAATTTGGCTTCGAATTTGTCTAACTCGATGCCGAGTTCCCGGGCGAGGTCTTCGGTGGTAGCGGGGATTTTTTCGAGGCTGTCGGCGCGGAGCGAGGCCGCAGGGCAGGCGAGGAGGCCGCAGAGCAGCGGCAGGCGCAAGAGGGGGGGCAAGGCGTGGGGGAACATGAGCAATAGCCTAGGCGCAGGTCGCGAGGGGCTGCCAGGGCGAAAAGCCGCCGCGGCGGCGGCGCAAATCAGAGGGCGGCCGGGGGAGTGGCGGCGAGGTGGATGGGATAGCCGCTGCGGGACTCGAGGTGATGAAGGAGTTCACCGAGCGCGGCCATTTGGCGAGGGGTGGCGGCGCGGCCGTCGCCGATGAGGGTGATGGCGACGGCGGAACCGGCGGCTGGGTTCGGGGCGAAGGCGATGTCGCCGTCGCCGGAGCGGGAGCCGTTGCCGATGACGAAGGCGGCGGTGGCTTGGCGGTGGAGGATGAGGGCGGCGTTGCCGCGGGAATCGCCGCTCCAGGTGAGGTGGATGTGAAGGGGGGCGGCGGCGGGTCCGAGTTGGGCGAGGCGTTGGCGCAGGGGGCGGTCTAAGAATTGCCAGGGCCGGGCGGCGGCGGCTTCCATGGCGGGACGAGGGTCCGGCACGGGAGCGGCCTGGCGGGTCAGGGCAAGGGGGGCGGTGGGGCGGGCGGGCAGCTGGAGGACGGGCCGACGGCTGGGCTGGGGGGCGGGGCCGAAGGCTTCCGTCCAGCTGACTTGGGCCCCGGCGAGGAGGAGGCGCGAGGCGGAGGCGGCGGGTTCATTTTTTCCCTCGCCGGATGGGTTCCATGCGCGAAGCTGGGCGATGAGCAAGAGCAACAAGGAGAAGCCCGCCATGAGCCACACTTGCAGCTGCGGGTCGCGGAGGCGATCGAAGCGGAGGGCGCTTGGGGAAGAGAGGAGCGGGCGGCGCATCGGGTTTTGGTGGCTATAAAATACTTAATACATATTAAATTTCTTGCAAGGAGTGACTTAAACCCTTTCTTCCACGATGGCGGATAAACGATCGGTTTTGATTTTCACGGCGGGGTTTGGGGAGGGGCACAATGCGGCGGCGCGGAACCTGGCGGCGGCGCTGCGAGAGGGAGGGGAGGTTGAGGTTGAGGTGGTGGATTTGTTTGAGGATGCGGCGCCGTGGACGGGGGGATTTTACAAGTGGCTTTACCGGCAAGTGATCAACCATCAGCCGGGGCTGTGGCGGTGGTTTTATGAGCGAGCGCGCACGGCGGATTTTGCGTCGCTGTGGTG
Source organism: Akkermansia muciniphila (assembly GCA_943331195.2). Classification (GTDB taxonomy): domain Bacteria; phylum Verrucomicrobiota; class Verrucomicrobiia; order Verrucomicrobiales; family V1-33; genus CAIZWU01. The sequence continues at coordinate 3,699 of CALQKQ020000102.1, forward strand.
GGATCGGTGGGTGGGGTTGGGGCCGGCCTTGGAGCGCCGTTTGGCGGCCCACCGGCCGCAGCTGGCGATGCTAACTTATCCGATTTATCCTTATTTTTTGGCCCGCCTGGGTGCGCCGGAGCTGCGGCCGGCGGCGGTGTGGATGGCGGTGACGGATTCGATCACGATTCATCCGGTGTGGCTGCGGGGGAAAGTGGATCGGCTTTATGTGACGGATGAGTTTAGTCGGGCGGTGGCGGAGGCGGGTTTGGCGGAGGCGGTGCCGGTGGAGGTGAGTGGTTTTCCGGTGGCGACGGCGTTTGCGGGGTTTCCGGCGCGCGCGGCGGAGGCGGTGCCTGGCTGTCTGCGGGTGCTTTATTTTGCGACGACGGCGTCGGGGCATGTTCGGCGCACCCTGCGGGGGTTGTGCGAGAGTTTGCCTGAGGGGGCGCGCCTGACGGTGGTGATGGGTCGGCATGTGGGGCGATTGGGGCCGGTGGTGGCGGAGTGGCAGGAGGCGTTTCCGGGGGTGCCGGTGGTGGCGATAGGCTGGACGGACCGGGTGCCGGAGTTGCTGATGGAGCACGACGTGGTGATTTCCAAGGCGGGTGGGGCCACGGTGCACGAGTGCTTGGCGGCGGGGGTGCCGGTGATGGTGAATTACATCATTCCTGGGCAGGAGGAGGGGAACGTGGAGTTGTTGGAGCGGCTGGGTTGCGGGGTGCGCTCGCTGGTGCCGGAGGAGACGGGAGCTATGTTGAGAGAGCTGGTGGACACGGGATCGCTGGCGGCGATGCGGCGGGCCATGGCGGGGCAGCGCCGCCCGGAGGGTGCCTGGCGGATCGCGCGCGACATCCGACAAGCTCTGGAGGGATGAGGGCGGTTGCGCGCGCGCTATTCAGATCAATGGGTATGGCTTGCGCCACCTCCCTTATTGACGAACACTTAATCTCCGTGAATCCCGACGCCCTTCCTGCCCAAGCTATTCTTTTTGACATTGGCAACGTGCTATTGCGCTTTGATTTTGACCGGGCGGCGGAGGCCATGGCGGGGCACAGCAAGGTGGGAGCGGCGCAGATCCGGGCGGAGCTGGATGCCTGGCAGGTGCGGCACGAGAGCGGGGCGGTGACGTCGGAGGCCTTTGGGGCGGCGGTGCGCCAGGCGATTGGCTATGGGGGTTCGGAGGCGCTCTTTCGCGAGCAATTTTGCGATATTTTCCAGCCGAACGAGCCGATGTGGAGCTTTGCGCGCAGCCTTTTTGGGCAAGTGCCGGTCTATCTTTTTTCTAACATTAGCTTGTGGCACGAGACCTGGATTTTCGAGCGCTATGCGGACTTTGCCCGCTTTGACGGGGGCTTTTATTCATGGCGTCTGGGGGTCATGAAACCGGAGGCGGGTTTTTACCGCGCGGCGGCGGAGGCGCTGCCGTTCGCGCCGGGGCGGATTGCTTATTTAGACGACATGCCTTTGAACGTGGCGGGCGGCCAAGACAGCGGGTTTCGGGTGCACCACTATCACCATGAGGCCCATGCGGCTTTTTTGGCGACGGCGGCGCAATGGCTGGGGTAGTGGAGGCTGGAGCTGGTTGCTCGAGGCTGATCTGTCCGCCATCCTTGAGGAAGCAGTCATTGACGACGAGGCATGAAGCACACGCCCGAGGCCATCCATGTGGCGGAAGACGGCTCTGGAACGGGAACGAAAACGGTTGGATCACTCCACCCGTGCAAAGCCGAGTTCATGACCAGCGCGGGGTTGACGTGGTAGTCGAGAGTGAACCCTGCCTGTAAAAAAGCACCCTGCTGCTCTGGGGTCAGTGCGATACGGCCTCGGAAAAGGCTGCACGCAAATTACCTGGTACATTGTTGCGCCAGCGGAGGGGCGGGTGGTTTGGTGGGGGGATGTGCCGCGGGGAAAGGGGGGGCTTAGGCTAATTCTCTGGCGCGGTGGGCGGCGGCGCGGACGGCTTCGATGCAGGCGGAGCGGAAGGCGCGGGCTTCGAGGGCGGCGAGGCCGGCGATGGTGGTGCCGCCGGGGCTGGTGACTTGATCGCGGAGGAGGGCGGGATGGAGGCCGGATTGGAGGACGAGGGCGGCGGCGCCGGCGACGGTTTGGGCGGCGAGTTGGAGGGCTTGAGCTTTGCTGAGGCCTTCGGCGAGGCCGCCGTCGGCGAGGGCTTCGATGAAGGTGAAGACGTAGGCGGGGCCGCTGCCGCTGAGGCCGGTGACGGCGTCGAGGAGGGGTTCGGCGACGGGGGTGACGGTGCCGACGGCGCGGAGGAGGCTTTCGACGGCGGCGGCGTCGGCAGGGGTGGCGTGGGTGCCGAGGGCGTAGGCGGCGGCACCTTGGCCGATGAGGGCGGGGGTGTTGGGCATGACGCGGACGACGCGGTGGTGGGCGGCGACGGCTTCCATGGAGGCGAGGGTGACGCCGGCGGCGATGGAGATGAGGAGGCGGCTTTCGGGGATGGCTTGGAGGGAAGCGATGAGGGGGAGGATGCCGGCGGGTTTGACGCAGAGGAGGATGGCTTCGGAGGATTGGGCGGCGGCGAGGGCGGAGTCGGCGAGGTGGGCGCCGGGGAGGGCGGCGAGGGCGGCGGCGAGGGCGGGGGGGGAGAGGTCGAAGAGGGTGAGGGCGGCGGCGGGCATGAGGTGGCGGGAGACGATGCCTTGGAGCAGGGCGCAGCCCATTTTGCCGGTGCCGAGGCAGGCGAGGGAGGTGGGGGCGGGAGAAGTGGGGGAGGTCATGGGGAAAGGAGGGCTTGCTTGGTGGGGCGGGCGGGGGGAGGCTTTAGGATGGAGTTTCCGGAGCCGTGGGCGTTAGTAGGGATGCTGTTGTTTTCCCTGTTGGGGATGTGGGCGGTGAAGGAAGGGCGGAGGGAATCGAATATCAAGGAGTTGCTCCTGGGAATTGGCTTAGTGGGATACGCCTATTTTACCTCGGAGGCCTGGGTGGTTTGGCTGGTGGGGGCGGGGCTGACGGCGGGGGTTTTTTGGGTGCGGGAGTAGGGGGGAGGGCTGGGGCTTAGAATTGGAAGTAGATGAAGTCGCTGCTGGCGGGGCTGCGGAAGAGGATGAGGCCGAGGTAGAGGAGGGTGGCGAGGGCGGTGAGGGCGAAGGTCCAGGGCCAGCCGGGGAAGTGTTGGGCGAGGGCTTGGGGGTGGCGTTGCAGCCAGCGGTCGAGGAGGGGGTGGAGGTAGAGGGGGAAGGCGTAGAGGAGGGTTTGGGCGGCGAAGAAGGTGGCCATGCGCCACTGGGTGGCGTCGGCGGCGAAGGGGTTGAGGGAGAGGTGCTGGAAGAGGTGGGGGAGGCTTGGTTCGCGGAACATGAGCCAGCCGATGTGGACGAGGATGAAGGTGAGGGCGACGCGGAGGGGGGCGGGGAGGCGCTGGGGTTGGAGGGCGGGAGGGGCGTGGGTCCAGAGGGTCCAGAGGATGAGGATGAGGCCGTGCCAGGCGCCCCAGAGGACGAAGTTCCAGGCGGCGCCGTGCCAGAGACCGCTGAGGAGGAAGGTGAGGAAGAGATTGCGGCAGAGTTTGGGGAGGGAGCAGCGGCTGCCGCCGAGGGGGATGTAGACGTAGTCGCGGAACCAGGTGCTGAGGCTGATGTGCCAGCGGCGCCAGAAATCGGCGGGGGAGTTGGCGCTGTAGGGGTGGTGGAAATTGCGGCCGAGTTCGAAGCCCATGAGGCGGGCGCAGCCGCGGGCGATGTCGGTGTAGGCGGAGAAATCGGCGTAGACTTGGACGCCAAAGGCGAAGACGCCGGCCCAGAGGACGGGGAAGGAGGGGGCGTTGAGGGTGAAGACCTTGCCGGTGACCATGGCGGCGTTGTCGGCGATGACTAGTTTTTTGAAATAGCCCCAGGCGATGAGGAGGAGGGCGGTGCGGGCGATGCGGGCGTCGAAGGTGCGGGGGCGCTCGACTTGTTCGAGGAGGTCGCCGGCGCGCTCGATGGGGCCGGCGACGAGCTGGGGGAAGAAGGAGACGAAGAGGAGGTATTCGGCGAGGTTGTGGCGGGCCGCTAGCTTGCCTCGATAGACGTCGACGACGTAGCTGGCGCTTTGGAAGGTGTAGAAGGAGATGCCGGCGGGGAGGGCGACTTGGAGGAGGAGGGGATGGGCTTCGATGCCGAAGCGGGCGAGGAGGGCGGCGAGGGAGCTGCTGAAGAAATTGAAGTATTTGAAGACGCCGAGGATGGAGAAGTTCGTTAGGAGGGAGACGGCGAGCCAGGCGCGGCGCTGGTGGGGTCTGGCGGTGAGGAGGCGGGCGCAGGAAAAGTCGGTGAAGGAAGTGAGGGCGATGAGGCCGAGCCAGGCGGGGTGGACGCAGCCGTAGAAGTAGTAGCTGGCGACGAGGAGGAGGGCATTTTGGGGGCGGCGGGGCAGGGTCCAGTAGACCGCGAGGACGGCGGCGAGGAAGACGAGGAAGGAGAGGCTGTGAAAGACCACGAGGGAGGAGAGGGGTCAGGGGGTGGTCTGGGGAGGAGTGGGAGGGAGGGGGAGGATGGCTTGGACGCGCTGGAAGAATAAGTGGGTATAGTCGGCCATGGCGGCTTTGCCGAGGTGGTCGCCGTCGTGATACATGCTGAGGGTGAGGCGGGGGTCTTCGGATTCGTCGAGGAGGAGGTGGCCTTGGCTTTCTGCCCAGGTGCGGAAGGCGGCGGTGTAGGCGCGCAATTCGGGGTCTTGCAAGACTTCGTTGTGTTCGTTGGGGCGGCGTTTGACGCGGTAGAAGACGAGGCGGATGTGATGGGCTTTGGCTAGGGTGTTGAATTTTTCGAGGAGATTTTTGGCGGGGTCGACGGTGAAGAGTTTGCTGTCGGTGGGGAGGATGTCGTTGGCGGTGGCGCCGGCGTCGAAGACATCGGAGCGGAGATTTTGAAAATCGAACAGGTTGTTGAGTTGCGCCTGGAGTTCGGTGTCGCCGGTGTGTCCGCGGCCGAAGGCGGCGGTATCGATGGCGAGGTCGTTGAGGCGGCTGCGGAGTTTGCGGGTGGTTTCGTCGGGGAGGTAGGCGTCGAGGACGGTGGGAGGGGTGACGCCGCCGAGGTTGCGGGAGAATTCGAGGAGGGGTTCGTCCTCTGGTTTCATGAAGGTGCGGGCGGTGTCGAGTCGCTCGCCTTCGAGGTGGAGCCAGGGGGCGGTGAAGTCGTAGTCGCGGTAGAAGAGGAAGACGAGTTGGGGGGGAGGGGAGAGGGGGACGGCGAAGTTTTTGAATTTGAAATACCAGACGGTGCTGCGGGTGCCGCCTTCGGCGATGTAGGCGAGGGAGTTGGGCTGGGCGAGGTCGTTGAGGAGGGGTTTATCGAGGCGGGTGTTGAGCATGGAGTTGCCGATGAGGGCGACATGGGGATGCTTGCGGGCGGCTTTGTCGTAGCGTTCTTGGTCGAAGGCGATGGGCTTGAGGCTTTCGGCGGGGGGGTCGGTGGGGAGGAGGAGTGGGGCCGCGAGGCTCAGGGCGGCCAGCAGGAGGAGCTGGGAGAGCTCGGAGCGGGAGCGGGGGAGGAAAGTCATAGACGCGGGGGCGGGGGGCGCTAGGCGAGGATGGCGCGGATGGGGTCGACGGGTTCGACGCCGGTGAGGCGTTGGTCGAGGCCTTGGAATTTGTGGGTGAAGCGCTGGTGGTCGATGCCGAGGCAGTGCATGACGGTGGCGTTGAGGGAGTTGAGGTGGACGGGGTCTTGGGTGATGTTGTAGGAGAAGTCGTCGGTGGCGCCGTGGACGAGGCCGCCTTTGACGCCGCCGCCGGCCATCCACATGCAGAAATTGCGGGGGTGGTGGTCGCGGCCGTAGGTGTCTGGGGTGAGTTTGCCTTGGGAGTAGACGGTGCGGCCGAATTCGCCGCCCCAGACGACGAGGGTATCGTCGAGGAGGCCGCGGCGTTTGAGGTCGATGATGAGGGCGGCGGTGGCTTGGTCGGTGTCGCGGCATTGGCCGGCGAGGGCGGTGGGGAGGTTATCGTGTTGGTCCCAGCCGCGGTGGAGGATTTGGACGGCGCGGACGCCGCGTTCGAGCATGCGGCGGGCGAGGAGGGCGCTGTGGGTGAAGGAGCCGGGGCGTTTGACGTCGGGGCCGTAGAGGTCGAGGACGTGTTGGGGTTCGGAGGAGAGGTCGACGAGGTCGGGGACGCTGCGCTGCATGCGGAA
>CALQKQ020000103.1 GCA_943331195.2 Akkermansia muciniphila
AGACGGAGTCGCCGACGTGGAGTTGGGAGGTTTGGTCTTGGGGGAGGAAGGCGACGATTTGGTCGGGTTCGGCGACGACGCGCATGACGGCTTCGCCTTTGGCGACGAATTCGCCTTCTTCTTTTTCGACGCGGTCGATGGTGCCGCCGCGGGTGGAGCGGAGGGAGCAGAGTTCGATTTGGCTGAGGAGTTCGTTGACTTCCTTTTGTTCGTCGGGTTGGAGGCCGGCGAGGATTTCTTCGGTGAGGGCGGCGGGCTTGGCGCTGGCGGTGGCGAGGGCTTGGGAGCGGGAGCTGGTGATTTGGGTGGAGAGTTTGGCGAGGGAGTTTTTGACGTCGCCGATGCTTTGGGCGGCGGCGGCTTGGGTGCCTTGGAGTTCGGCGATATCGGCGTTGAGGTCGTCGATTTTGTCGGTGGCGAGGGCGGCGAGGCCGAGGATTTTGGAAGCGGCGGGGTTGCCGAGGCCGCTGGATTTGAGGAGGCGATCGCGGGCGGCGATGAGTTCGGTGAGGCGGGCTTTGTCGCCGGCGTCGGTGACGTCGAGTTTACGGAGTTCGGCTTCGAGGTCGAGTTGTTGGCGTTCGAGGCGGGAGATTTCTTCGTAGCGGTTGGCGGCGACGCCGCGGAGCATGCCGAGGAGTTCGCGCTCGTAGAGGCTGGCGTCCATTTTGGCGATGATTTGGCTGGGGGCGACGAAATCGCCGCGTTTGACGAGAATGGAGATGATGCGGCCTTCGGCGAGGGGGGAGATATTTTCTTGGTAGACGTCGACGGCGCCGTTCATGCGGGAGAAGACGCGGCCGCGGGTGTAGCCCCAGGAGGCGAGGAGGGCGATGCTGACCCAGACGAGGAGGGGCCAGGATTCGAGGATGCGGCGGCGGGTGAGGCCGAGTTTGGTTTTGACGGCACCCTGACGGTTGGGATGGAATTCGCTCATGGCAAAGGGAGGGAGCTAGGGGGCGTGGGGGATTAGATTTCCACGGTGGTGCGCTGCATGACGAGGGAGACTTCGCTGGCGTCGGGGAGTTTGGCGATGGCGTCGACGAGGTCGACTTTGTAGGAGGGGTCGATGAGGCGGACTTGGTAGGCGTATTCGAGGACTTCGCCTTGGATGGCTTCGCGGGTGGCGATCATTTCTGCGGTGGTGCAGTATTGGCCGAAGATGGCGGGGAGGGCGGCTTGGGCGCGGGATTCGCCTGGGAGCATGAAGCGGAGGAGGCCTTCGAATTCGCGGCGGCTGGCGAAGGGGGACCAAGCAAGGAAGATGGCGGTGGCGGCGAAGAAGAGGGTGCCGAGGATGGCGACCATGAAGACTTGGGCGCCGCAGGAGACGCCGACGGCGAGGGAGCAGAAGATGAAGATGATGTCGCGGGGGTCTCGGATGGGGGTGCGGAAGCGGACGAAGGCCATGGCGCCGATGATGCCGAGGCCGCGGGCCATGTTGTTGCCGATGGCCATGATCATGATGGCGATGACGATGCAGACGAGGACGAGGGTGTGGATGAAGGAGCGCTGGTAGCTGAAGCCCTGGTGGGTCCAGCGGTAGACGTTGGCGATGATCATCGAGAGGACGAAGGAGATGCAGAGGGCATTGAAGATCTCCATGGCCTCCAAGGTGCGGCTGGCACCGAGGGCATCAAAAAGGGGGGCGGTCTGCTGACTAAGGTTTTGGTTCATGGGGCGCGGGCGCGAAGGCAGGGGGCGGGCGGAGGGGATCCGGGAAAAGGGAACGCAGTGTGGTCGAATCACCCCGCGATGCAATGGAAATAGGCGGGCAGGGGGAAGTGGGAGGGGGGAAGTGGGAGGGGAGAAGTGGGATGGGGGAAGTGGAGGCGCGGTTTAGATCCAGTTGGGGGTCAGGGTGGTATTTTCGCTGCCATCGGCGTAGGTGAAGCCGCGGAAGAGGGTTTCGAGGCGCCAGGCGACGGCGTATTTGCAGAAGCCGGTGTTGTTGAGGTTGAAGCGGCGGACGAGTTCCATCATCCAGGTGGGGGTATCGCGCATGGCTTTGAGTTCGAAGATGAAGCCTGGGTAGGGGCGGCGGAGGCCGGTTTGGGTGTCCATGGGGCGCCAGTATTTGAAGTCGGCGACTTCTTCGCCGGGCAATTCCCAGGCGCGGGTGGGGCGGTAGCTGATGCGGCGGTCGAAGGTGATGCGGGCGTAGTCGTCGTTGGCGCCGAAGTAGCTTTCGCGGATGTAGCGGATGAGCATTTTGGGGCGGGCGCCGATGGTGTTGGCGATGCGGCAGAACTCAAGGAGGTTGTTGTTTTCCTTGGGGGACTTCAGCATGGGGGCGGTCTCGGGGTGGGGCACGATGGAGGGACCGTATTTGGCGCGGGACATGCGGGCGCGGCTTTTGATGATGACGAGGCCGACCTTGCGTTTGAGTTCGAAGAAGACGGGGTTTTTGGGATGGCTGTCGGTGCCGTAGGTGCGGATGCGGAGTTTGAAGCGGGCGAAGGATTTGCGCTCTTTGGCGAGGGCCAAATCCATGGTGGGGCGGTCGAGCTGGAGGGTGGTGGTGATGTATTCGGGGATGTCGCCTTTGCCGTTGGGGTCGGGGACGACGAAGGGTTCGAGGTAGTGGCGGATTTGGGGGACGAGGCGGGGGTGGATGATGAATTTTTGTTCGAAGCGCTCGATGACCATGTCCTTGGCGCCCTTGCGGCTGGGGCCGAGGGCGGGGCGACTGGATGGGGCCGTGCCTTCGGGCGAGAGGGGCGGAGGGGAGGGCGAAGCGGCGGGCAGCGGCATGGAGCAGGGGGAGGGGCGAAAGGGGCGTTGCGTGACGAAATTGCCCCAAGGAAGCTGCGCAGGCGAGGGGAAGAAAAGCCATCTTTGGCGTCGCCCCCCTGAAAGCAAGGTTAAAATGGGCGGCTTGCGGGGGAAATCTTTGTGAAAAACCGCTGGGGAAGGAAGGTGAGCGGCGGGAGAGGGGGGAGGAAAAAGGCAGACAAATGGAGCTGGATCCGCGCTTTCTTGGGGCGGGGACTGCGGTTAAGGAGGCGAGAGATACCAGGTGAAGGGCCTATTTTCAGGCTGGAAATTGCCTGAATCATCGCTTTTAATGCCCATCTGATTTCCCGCGCCATTCGTTCAATATGGCGCATCAACGCGACCCTACCTCTAGAAAATGACCCAGTCCCCTCCGACGCACTCCGGCCTCGACGTGAAAATTCCCTCTGTGGCGGAGTGGAAAGCCATGGTGGCGACGTTTCAGCGGCCTTCGATGAGCCGGGCTGCCTGGCAGATGTTGAATTCGATTTTGCCGTATTGGGGGGTGTGGGCGCTGATGGCGTATAGCTTGAGGGGCCCGTATTGGGTGACGTTGCTGCTGGCCTTGCTGGGGGGGCTTTTTGTGGTGCGCATTTTTATTATTTTCCACGATTGCGGGCATGGATCCTTTTTTAAGAGCAAGAAGTTGAATGATGTGGCGGGGTTTGTCACTGGGGTGTTGACCTTTACGCCGTATTTTCACTGGCGCTGGGAGCACTCGCTGCACCACGCTTCGTGCGGGGATTTGGAGCGCCGCGGGGTGGGAGACATTTGGACCATGACGGTGAAGGAATATCTGGCGGCACCGCGCTGGAAGAAGTTTGTCTATCGAGTGGCGCGCAATCCGGTGGTGCTCTTTTTGATCGCGCCGGTCTTTATTTTCATGCTGTATCAGCGCATTCCGAATCGCTCGGCGAGCAAGCGGGAGCGGAATTCGGTGCATTGGATGAATGTGTCGGTGGTGGCGTTGGCAGGTTTCTTGATTTGGCTGGTTGGGTTTAAGGCCTGGCTGATGGTGCAGGTGCCGATCACGATGGCTGCGGGGGCCTTTGGGGTGTGGATGTTCTATATTCAGCACCAATACGAGGACGTGTACTGGGAGCACCACGAAGAATGGGATTACACGAGCGCGGCGTTGCTCGGCAGCTCGTTCTACAAGTTGCCGCGGATTCTGCAATGGTTCACGGGGAACATTGGGTTTCACCACATTCACCACTTGAGTCCGCGGATTCCGAATTACAATTTGGAGGCCTGCCACAATTCGCATGAGGTTTTCCAGTCGGTGAAGCCGATCACGATTCTTTCGAGCTTGCGGACCTTGGGCCTGCGGTTGTGGGACGAGGAGAACCGCCGCTTGGTGGGGTTTAGCTATTTGCGCAAGCTGAAGGAGCTGTCCTCGGGTACGCCGGCCTGAGGGCGGGCGGCGCGGGGGCTGCGGGGGTGCTGGGGAGGTCGAGGCGATGGGGTGGTATTTCCTTGGCGTGGGGCTGGGGTGGTGGTAGCAAGGGAGCTCCTTTTCCCGCTATGCTCCGTTTTCCCTACCCCGCCGCCTTGCCTGTCGTTTTTTGGGTCCTGACCTGTGCTGGAAGGGGATGGGGGGAAACGGTGAAGGAGGGCAATGCTTTGGAGGCGCAGCCCTTGTCGGCCGCAGAGGAGCGAGCGGCCTTTGTGGTGCCGCCGGGATTTGTGGTGGAGTTGGTGGCCAGCGAGGAGACGGGCTTGGTGAAGCCGGTGACGGCGGTTTTTGATGATGCGGGGCGATTGTGGTCGGTGACGGCGAGCGAATATCCGCGCGACCAGGAGCCGGGGATTTGGGGGCAGCGCGGGCGGGATCGGGTGGTGGTGATCGACGCGCCTCTGGGGGCGGGGCCGCATCGGCTGCGGACGTTTGCGGAGGGGCTGATGATGCCGCTTTCGGTGCTGCCCTATGGAAAGGGAGCGCTGGTGGCGATGGGGCCGGAGATTGTATTTTTGGAAGATCGGGATGGGGATGGGGTGGCGGATGAGCGGCGGGTGTTAGTCAAGGGGTTTGGGGTGCAGGATACCCATACCTTGCCGCACCAGTTGAGCCAGATGCCGGGTGGGCGCATTGTCTATTCCCAGGGGGTGCTGAATAATGGGAAGATCACGGATGCGGCTGGGCGGGCCTTTGAGTTTAACAAGACGCTGATCGCTTCGATGAAGCCTGACGGGACGGATACGCAGATCATCGGGGCGGGCTTGAATAACATTTGGGCCTGGGCGCACGATCGGGTGGGGCGGGTTTTTTTCCACGAGGCCAACGATCTGGGGTTTAGCGTGGTTCCGTTTGAGCAGGACACGAGCTATCCGAGTTTTATTGGCACGAAATTGCATCCAGATAGTCCGCTGCATCCGCCAACGGCGGAGGGCTTGAATTTAGGAGGGACGGGTTTTTCCGGGATGGCGATTTGTGAGGACAAGAGCGGTTCCTTTCCGGCGCCATGGCAGGGGCTCATGTATGTGGCGAATCCGATTTTGGGCAAAATCAATGCGGTGCGCGCGTTGCGAGGGGCGGATGGGGTGTGGGCGTTTCGCAAGGAGGCGGATTTGGTAAGTTGTGCGGATCCGATGTTTCGGCCGATTGCGATCACCTTTGGCCCGGATGGCTGCCTTTATATCACGGACTGGTATAATCGGATTATTTCTCACAATGAGGTGGCGCGCGACCACCCCGCCCGGGACAAGGAGCGGGGACGCCTCTGGAGGGTGCGGCATGAGAGTCAGGCGGCACCGGTTTTGCTAGACATGACCAAGGTGGCGACGAGCGAGCTTCCGGGTCACCTTGCGGCGGAGCGGACCTGGGAAGTGAGAGCGGCGTGGCATCAATTGGGCCAGCGGAAGGCTAAGGAGACGGTGCCGCAGTTGGCGGCGTTGGTGGCGGCGCCGGACAGCGCCGATGACACGCGGATTCATGCGCTTTGGGCGCTGGAAGATTTGGGGCATTTTGATGCGGCGGTGTGGAAGCCTTTGTTGGGACATGCTTCGCCGGATGTGCGGCGGGAAGCGGTGCGGTCGCTTTCCAGCTTGCGGGTTCCGGAGGACGAGGCCTTTGCGCTGTTAGAGCCGATGGCGGAGGAGAAGGCTTGGACGGTGCGCTATGAAATCCTTCGTTTTTTCCGCCGCGCGGCGGGTCCGGTGCAGGTGGCGCACCTGGCCTGGCTGCGGCGCTGGAGTGAGGGGGCGGCGCCCCAGGCGAAGGTGGAAGGCTGGGGAGGGACCTATTTGGCGCTGGGGGGGGCCTATGAGCGGGCGTTTCAGGATCATTTGTTGCACTTGGCGGAGACGAAAAGTGAGGCCGCGCAGGTGGCGCAATCGGCGTGGGACAAGGCGATTTCTCAGGAACCAGCGCTGGGGCCGGAGGCGGTGGCGCAACTGGCGCAGCGGCATGCGGCGGTGAAAGCGGCGCTGCCGAGCGCGAGGGTGGCGGACGGGCGGGCGTTGGTGGGAAATCTCTGTCTGACGTGCCACGCCATCGCCGGCCAGGGAGTGGGCTTTGCCCCGCCGCTGGACGGGTCGGCCCGCCGCGATCTGGATGGATTGATTGCGGCCATGGTCGCCCCGAACCAAGCTGCGGAGAGCGTGTTTGAGCTGTATCAGATCGAAAAGAAGGATGGGGCTTTGGTTGAGGGGTTCAAGCGCAGCGAGGACGCTGGGATGATTACGCTTCTGCTCATGGGAGGCGGCGCCATCAACGTGCCCCTTTCGGAAATCAAAGCGGCGGGCTACCGGCGAGGGCGCTCGGTGATGCCGGATCTCACGAGTGGGATGGAGGCGGCCCAAGTGGCGGCGATGGTGGCCTATCTGAGGACGGTGAACTGAAGGCGCTGGCTTGGGGCCGGGGCCGAACTGAGGCCGGAAGGTGCTGGGGCAGGGAGGTGATGGGGGAGGCGATGCGTCGGGTTTTTCGCGATGCTTCGGATCGCGCTCAATTTGCCAGGTAATTTGGCTGGAGGATGCGGCGTTCCTTCAGAACGCGGGGAGCGGGGGCTTTGGCTTACCCAGGGCGTTGCCCTGGGCTGGTATGCGCAGCCCCTTTGGGGCAGAGGTGGCGCTATGGACGAGGTGATTTGGGTTGGGGCAACTACAAACCTTAGGCTTATAACTCGTGCCTGCTGACCAATTTACGTAAGAGTTATTCAGGAGGAGCAAAGAACCGGCGCGGGACCGATGGGGATCGCTCAATTTACCAGGTAATTTACTGGGGGCGACAGGGGGGAGCTGGGGGCAAAAAAACCCCGGCGTCCGAGGGGTCGGGCGCCGGGGTGGGGGAGGTGGGGGAAGCTGAGGGGAGCCGGGTGGGGCTGCTTCAGGCTTTAGGCTTGTTCAGCGGAGGGAGACTCGGGGGCTGGCTCGGAGGGGGCTGGCTCGGGAGACTCGCTGGCTGGAGGGGAGGGGGGGGTGGATTCGCTGGGGGGAGCGGGGGCTTCGTTTTGGTTTTGGAAGTCCTGGTGATTGTGGCGGGGCTCGCGGGGGGGGAGGGGCTCGCGCTGAGGGGGTGCCGGGGGGCGGCGGACGCGGAGTTCTTCTTGCATGAAGATCTCGGCGAGGCGGAAGCTGCGGCGGGTGAGTTCGCGGGCTTCGTTGTCTGGGAAGAGTTCGACGCCTTCTTCGCCGACTTCGGCGAGGAAGATTTGCCAGGCTTTGTGGCAGAGGTCGTCGATGGGAAGGAGGGCGCGGTCTTGGCTTTCGCGGCGGGCTTGTTCGGCGTGGCGGCGGCGTTGGTCTTCGTCGCGGCGGAGGCGCTCTTGTTCGCGGCGCTGTTGTTCGGCATCGCGGCGGGCCTGTTCTTGTTCGCGGCGCTGTTGGGCGGCGAGTTGTTGGGATTGGGGGTCGCGGGGGAGGCGCGCGTCGCGGGAGTCCCTGGAGTCGCGGGGGTCTCTGGAGTCGCGGGGGTCGCGGGGGTCTCTGGAGTCGCGGGAGTCCCTGGAGTCTTGGCGGGGAGGGCGGGATTCGCGCTGGGGGCGCATGCTGTCGCCGGAGAGGGACTCGCCGGGGAGGGTGCTATTTTCCTGAAGTGGGGCGGGTGGGCTGGGTTCTGGTTGGGGTTCAGCTTCTGCTTGGGGTTCAGGTTGGGGAGCGGGGGCCGTGGCGGCGGCGGCGGCGGCAGCTTCCTCGCGGCTGGCCAGCGCCGCTTCGGCGATGTCCTGCACGACTTCTGGGGAAAGTTGCCCTGATGGGGTATTGGAGTGAGTATCCATAAGTTCGAGGCTGTCGCTTTCGTCAGGGCGCGGGCCGGCGGGGCCACGAGGACGACGGGGGCGAGGGCGATTAAATTTCTTTTCCATGTAGTTGAATGTCGGGGGCTGGTACCAATGGTGGCGATCGGGTGCCGCGTCCAGAGGATTTCCTGGGCTGAGGAGGGGTTGTGGAGGGGAGAAGCGGAGAGGGATTAGAAGTGGCGGAGGGACCAGCGCGGGGAGGGGGAGCGGGAGAGTTGGAGGACGGTGAGGCTGCGGGCGTCGCTGGAGCCGAAGACGGAGGCGGTGAGGGTTTGGGTTTGGGCGGGGTCGGTTTGGGCGGTGGCGGGGTCGATGCGGGAGAGGCGGAGGTTGAAGCCGAGGGAGTTTTGGCCGGAGCCGTCGAGGGACCAGTTGTGTTGGGGGAGGTTGACGCGGGCGACGTTGAATTCGATGCGGCGGGAGCCGTCGGGTCTGGTGGAAGCGGTGACGCGGAAGCCGTCGGGGTGGTATTGGTAGTGGTAGGGATGGCCGAAGGTGGCGGGGCGGACTTTGCGGAGGGTGACGGGGCCATCGCTCCAGGGGATGGTGGCGCTGAGGCGGTCGACGAAGCCGAGGGTGCCGTTGGCGCCGGGTTGGCGGCCGTCGATTTGGAGTTCGATGGTACCCCAAGGGAGGTTGGGGGGTGCGGCGCTGCTGCTGGTAGAGGGGGCCTCGATGAGGCAGTAGAGGCCGCGGGGGTCGGCGAAGGGAGTGACCCAGGTATTGGGTTTGGGGGGAGGGGCGGTTTGGGTGGCGGCGCTGAGGGGGATGAGGGGGAAGCGCTGTTCGAGGCCGAGGTAGCGGAGGCCCTCGAGGTGGTGCTCGAAGTGGAGTTGGCGGTCTGGCAGGGCGATGTTGAGGGAGGCGAGGGCGAAGACGCGCGGGGTGGTGGTGGGGTCTGGGAGGGAGAGGGGGAGGGGGAGGGGGAGGGATTTTTTGGGATCTAGGCTGATGGGAAACTGTTGTTGTTGGCCCATCCAGTCGAGGGTGGCGGTGCCTTGGATGGGTTCGGAGCTTTGATTGGTGAGGGTGGCGGTGAGGATGACTTGGCCGGAGGCGTCGTCGAGGCGGCCTTCGGGCCAAGCGATGGAGAGGGGGCGGAGGGGGAGGGCGAGGTCGACGAGTTGTTGGCGGTCGTCGTCACTGAGGATGAGGGAACCGCGGATGAGGCCGCCGAGGGGGGCGGGGCTGGGGGAGGCGGGTTCGAGGGGGAGGTTGAGGCGGCGGGCTTTGCCGGGAAGGAGGTTGAAAAAGGCGTCTGGGGTATTGGCTTTGAGGCGCCAGCCGGTGAAGGTGAGGGGGCTGAGGACGACGCTGCGCTCGGTGGCGGTGGGGTTGAAGAGGCGCAGCTGGGCGGTGGCCTCGGCGGGGCCGGTGAGTTCGACGGAGCCGGTGAGTTCGAGGGGGCTGAGGGAGGGGCCGTCGAGGAGTTGGCGGGCGGCGCGCTCGCCCATGGCGAGGGTGGCGGCGGCGTTGGGGTGGAGGGTTTCGGGGGAGTCGGCGCGGAAGCTGAAGGCTTGGGCGAGGGGGACGGTGGCGGCGGCGAAGGCGTCGTTGGCGGTGAGGGAGGCCAAGTCGGAGGGGGCTTCGAGGAGGGCGGCGCCGAGGTCGACGAAGGCGACGTGGTTGGCTTGGGCGATGGCGCGGGCGATTTGGGCGTAGGGTCTGGAGCGGCCGATGGATTCGCGGGGGGCGGAGGGGTCGAAGCTGATGGGAGGGGCGGCGAGGAGGACTTCGGCGCCGTTTTTGAGGCAGAGGCTGACGGCTTCTTGGAGGAAGGCGCGGAAGCCGTCG